>JAYKGU010000113.1:0-27401 GCA_035285585.1 Synechococcales cyanobacterium | reverse complement strand
CGCCGATGCAACTCCACCTTAAAGAGTTCCGTCCAATGGCTGCTTGAATGATCGATGCAATTTCAGACCAAATTCAAAGAGGATACTTCTATGCCGACAACCCTACCTGTAATCGAACAGACCTCTGAAAGCGTTGAATCTGCTGCTATTGCTGACCCCCCCATTGATATGGCAGTCAAGCTGCCATCGCAGGGTGGTCTTTACTCTGATGCCGAAACCTACAGCCGCGAGATTCTTGGACAGAGTCAGTTTGAACTATATCAGCTCAAAGCCACTGGACTGAGGGGCCAGCTTCCTCCCTGGGGGCCTCATCCTGAGCAGTCCAAGCACATCATCGACACCGACGAAGATATGCGGGTGGGCCTGATTATTAAATTCGATCAAAGCCCCCTCACCAAGCTCCTGCTGTGCCTGGGCGTCGATATCTGCGCCTATTTCCACTTTGAAGGATTTGGCCATGCAGCCGCAGAGCGGGATCTGAAGGTAGTTGCTAAATCTAAGGAAAATCAGTTCAAGTACTGGGTTGGCACCGTCACCAAGCCCCAAGATTTGGGACTGAATAAGGGCTACTACATGGTTGGAGCCACCATCGAAGTCGGCCCCCTGACCAATAAGTGTGGCCAGTATATCTTTGGCTATGGCTACATCGGTGAGCGACGCGTTCAAATCGCTGAACAGCCCTTTGTTGGCTAAATTCTCAAATCCCTCTCGCTAAGAGCTGTACAACGTTTCGGTACCAAAACAAGCAGCTCTAAACTTGCAGGTTGCTAGCGCTTGCCGGTTTTTCCTCAATCTTTTAACCTGACTATTCCAGCCTGGAATGATTGTAACCCCAGGCATCCGTGGAGATTAGCTATGACGACCGGATTTACTTCTTTAACCTCTGAAGACTCGGCAGCTTGGCAAACGCGGGCTTCGTTTCTTTTAGAGTTTCAGACCCGCGCCGTGGAAGAGGCCCTAGAGGAGCAGACTAGCGTGGTCTTTCAAGAGACGACGGAACAGCGAACCTTTCCAGGACTGGGTGGGGAACCCGTACAAAACTGGATGCTGGAGAAATATCGATCGAGCCTCTCTGCGTCCACACCATCCCCAATGCCGTCAATAGAATTGGGAGGCTTAACGGTAGAGTTGGAGGCTGAAGTAACTCCCACGGCAGAACCTGAATCACCCCCAGCAGAAGCCCCCTCACCAGCATTGGAGGAGCCGCAGTTAGAGGAGCCGCAGTTAGAGGAGCCGCAACCAGAAGCAGGTGCTCCAACGGTTGAAGCCACAGCAGATCAGCCTCCTGCCCAACCTGAAGTCTTGCTGACCCTAAACGTTCTTAAAGTGAGGCTGTTTCAACCCCCCAATTCAGGCAAACCCATTGTCATTAGCAACGGAATTTACAGTACACCCAGCCCTCTTTTAGCAAAAAAATTACTTGATCTGGAGATCTTTTTCGAACTCCCAGAACTCGCCCGAATGGCCTTACCTAGCTCGGTCAGCTACTCGCTGAAAGGATTTGCAAAATCCATTGACTCTCCTGGATTAGTTCTACCTTTGGGAGAATCTAACCCATGTGTGTTGGAGGACTATCGATCTCGCTACCAAACCATCCTGCCAAAAATTTCTTTGCCAGCGGGGCTTTATCGAATACAGTTACTCATCGATTTTATTGGCGCACCAATTCCGTTTGGGTTTTACGACATTCCGCGCTTTCAAGTTGTCCAGTAGCAATCACATCATGAGTTCTATCATGAGTACTTTTGATTGGCGGAGGTTTCTTGAAAACTGGAGTCGTGAATATCTGGCCTGTGCTCGGAACACAAAACAACTACCGCTAGAGGTTCTAGAGACTTGTTGGTTGGGATTTCCGGGGGCAACGGAAGAGCAAATTGCGGCGGCGGAGTCACGTCTGGTAGTAAAATTACCGCCTTCCTATCGAGAGTTCTTGAAAATAAGCAACGGCTGGCGACAGACAACTCCATTTATTTACAGGATTCTGGCGATCGAGGAAGTGGAGTGGTTTCATGTCAGGCACCCGGATTGGCTCGCCTCGTTCACCCAGGAATTCAGCAGCTTTCGCCGTTCTGAATACGTAAATAATCAATTGAATGGTTCGCTCAGTAGCTGCTCAATTTCTGATGCGGAATATTTTATTTATGGCCATGAACAAGACTGTAGCAAGATTCGCATTGAGTATTTAGGTACAAATCTAGAAATTAGCGAAAAAGGGGAGTCTTCAATTTACTTACTCAATCCCAAAGTTATTGACTGCCGGGGAGAGTGGGAAGCCTGGTTTTTTGGGGATTGGCTCCCGGGGGCCGATCGGTATTCATCATTTCAAGCTTTGATGGAAGCGGAATATCGCAATTTTTTGGAGATGAGAGAGGTTTTATAAACCCTTGAACTGGCCTGCCATTCCAGCTTTATGGCCAGCCTCAGTGGACTATCAGTAGGACATCAAGCGCCATGAAAGTACCTGCCGTTGACATGAATTACGAAGTTTTAGACGCCCTAACTTCTCGAAATCAATGTCAATCACCCGCAGCTATTGAAGAACAGCAAAATCACCTATTTGACAGGATAGCCATTGAGGCATGTATTGGTGGAATTCTAATCTTCTCAGATCAAAGTCAACTGCTCTACGCCAATGACACTGCTCAAGGCATTTTGACCCAACTACTTCAGGATGAAGGTGGGGAGCGATCGCTCCCTGATGAAATTTGGCATATTTGTCAATCACTGGTGCAGAGCCGCCATCTCTTTCCAGATCAAAACTGGCTCATTGAATTTGATATTTTTACAAATGCGGCAACGACGCTCCACATCCGTTCCCGCTGGCTTAATATCGATGGCCTTGAGCGTCCCTGTTTGCTGCTCATCGTTGAGGACCGGCAGCAGGCGATCGCCAACATTGTCCTGGAAGAAGCCGATCGCTACGGCCTGACCCCCCGAGAAAAGGAAGTCTGTCTCTTGCAACACAGCGGCTATACCTATAAGCAAATTGCGACAAAGCTGGGGATCACGCCAAACACAGTTAAAAAGCATGTACGCAGCATCTACGCCAAGAAAAAGAACACATCAGAACCGGTGCAGGCAGAGGCTTGAGCCATTCCCAGAAAGCGCCGATTGGCGGCTAGAAAGCACTGCTCATCTCTGCTCGCACTGTATCATCAGCCGTTAACACAAAAAGTCGAACCGGAGTGGTGTTGTCCAGGGACACATCTTCGAAGAGGGCGGCTTCTGGGGAAAGGCTGAAATTGATCTCCGCGATGCCGTCTGGGGTAATTTCAAAGCCATCGGCAACGTTAAAGCCACGGGGGATCGTCACAGAGACATCGGGGGTAGAGTCATCAAAGATCCAGCGGGGCACCCCTTCCTCCGACTGGGCCAGAAGAAAGCCGATGTCGGTGGGTTCGCTAACGGTGTCCAGGCTGACGATGGGAATGATCAGGGCATCTGGGGCGTGGATCAGCTCCACCAGAGTTTCCGGGTCAGCGACGGCAGCTCCAGTGACATCTCCTTCCCGCAACCAGGGGCGCACAGCCCGCACCATGCGGTTCAGGTCAGTAATGGCCTGCCATCGTTCTGGTGCCCGCTCCGCCTCCCGCTGGTTGACCTGAAACCAGGCCAGTCCCTTGGCTCCAGCGGCGATCGCCATCATGCCCTGGGCGAGAATTTCCTGGGGGTCGGGCTGCACGCTAAACTCATCGCCACCAAAGAGGGGACTGCGGTTCCAGACCGGAGAAAGGCCCTGGGTATACATCCAGGTGGTCAGCGGCATGTGGTTGTTGCGGGTGTTACGGAGGTAATCAAAGGTCGCCCGCAGGGGCGGATGGTTGCCAAAGGCGGTGATGTGGGGCGCACCAGCGGCGGTATAAAAGTCAATGCCCTGAATGTCGGTCATCCCTGCAAAGGTACCGATGAGCTTATTGGTTTTGCCCCCGTTAAAGGTGGGCAGTTCTGGATAGCGCCACCACGATCGCCTGGCGTCCTGTGCTCTAAAGGCGGGGAGGGGAATCCCCGTTTCATCGTCATAAATGGCATCGTCCGACTCGTCCCCCGTCATGACTGCCACGATGCCCGACGTATTTGTGAAGTCCGGGAAATTTGCCCCCGGTGCAATAAAAGGGCTGTAGTTGATAAAGGCTCCAAACCCTTCCAGATTGGCCAACTCGTCGTTCAGCAGGCTGTAGGCGTCGCATGCGCCATCCCGGCAGGTGCCGTCATTGACAAAGATGGTGTCAATTCCCGCCTCGCGAATACTGAGGTAATTGTCCAGTTCCCCAGAGGGAAAAGGGCGCTCGGAGGTGTTGTTCCAGGCCATCACCGGGAAAAATTCTGGAATCACCCGCCCCGTACCCACCGCCGCTGGAGCATCGGCGTATTCCACCACGACCGTCCAGGCGTTGCCAGGGGCCGTTGGTGTGGGCAGAGGTATCTCCCAGAGGGCATGGGTTGCGGCGGGCAGTTCTCGGCTGGGGAGCAGGGCTGGCGCATCCTGCCCGGCCAGAACGTCTACCCCGTTAATCCACAGGCGCTCGACCTGGTGGGCCACCGTATCTGTGTTGCGGACGTGGATAAGCAGGTGGGAATAGTCGTCGGTGGTGGTGACGTAGGTGAGGGGAGCGGGGGTTTGGGCGACGGCAAATTGGCCATCTACTGCAAAGCCATGGCGTGTTTCTACTTGCAGGGTGGCGCTGGTAATGGTGTCCCACTTGGGATCGCGGGAATGAAAGTTCACCCAAATCGGTTCCCCAGCCTGTGCCCGTTCTGGCCAGACATGCACCCACTCAAAGGGCGGCAGGGCGGCGGGATTTGCTTCATAAATGACTCGCCGCTCAATGCCGTCGATGAATACATTGTTGACACGACCTGACGCTTGGGCGATCGCCGCAATCTGTATCCGGCCCCCCGTCAGCGGTTCGGGAGTATCCTCGTCATATACTTCATTGGGGAAAAAGTAGTCTTTGCGGTAGGTGGCAAAGATAGGGGGCGATACCGGGTTATTGGCATGATGGCTACTATCATCGGCATGGGCAGGGCCATCAGGATCATCGTTCACCAGCCCAGCCAATTTGCCTGAAGCCGTAAGCGAGTCACCATCCCATCCAGCGCTGCCAACTATTGGCCCACGGATGGTTGCCTGCCCCATGTCGACATCGGTGTTGAACCGTTGAACATGCAAAGCATCATCATCAATATGGGGTTCCCGCTTAAAGCGGGACAAGATTAGCGGGAAAGTGGGGCGCGGCGCGCCCCACTTTCCCGCCTTAAGTTGATACTCTTCATCGGTTCCCCGGACCAGATCTTTGACGGGCAAAGGGATAAACCCCTGATCTTCAGATGGGATGACTGGGGATCTGGGCCTGGAAAAATTGCTGCCGGAGATCCAGGCATTATGGGCCAGTCCAGTCAGGTGGCAGGTTTCCAGAAAGAGCGGGTCGCCAAACTGAGAATCGACGAAAGATTCCATCGCCTGAGGCTCCAGGTAAACGGTACGTCAGCAAACACGTAACCGGATCCAAAATCGCCCAATCGAGCTGAACACCAATCGAGTAGCAGTAGGTGGGCAACGCCCACTCCAACCTTGCAGCTCAAACGGTGCGCCAATGGTGGGCAATGCCCACTTCAAGAATTTGGGAATAAGCTTCAGGAAATCGGAAAATAGCTTTGTAGATACTGTAGCGTCATTCGCTTCGTTTCGCTAACCAGCCGCTGCCGAAAGGCGGGTTCCTGGCTGAGGGACAGCCACAGGAGGGTGCCGATCGCTTTTACCAGGACAAAGGCGATCGCCTCAAAATCAACCGCCTCCTGCCCCGCACTCCGCTTTGCCAGGGAAGCAGCCAAATCCTCAATTAACTGAGCATCGGCGGCTTCCTCAATCTGATCCAATTCGGGCATGGTGCCCTGTACTTCCATAAAAATGGCGTGATAGCCGGGGCGATCGGTGAAGAACTGATAGGTGGCATCAATGAGCAAATCGACATATTGCGGCAGGGGCAACCGGGAGAGTTCATCCGCGTCCAGGGCGGCCAGCCCCTGGTGAAGCTGCTCAACATAGCGCAGGGCCAGAGCCTGGAGAATGGCCCCTTTGTCTGGGAAGAACTGGTAGAGGGAGCCGATGGATACCTCGGCCTGGGTGGCGATCGCATTGGTGGTTGCAGCCGCATACCCGACTTCGATAAACATCTGCTCGGCCACGTCCAGAATGCGGTTGACCCGTTCTTGACTGCGGGCCTGACGGGGTTTGCGCCGCATTCCAGACAGGCCTGATGCGCTTTCAGCCATGGACGTTGTTCTCACCTCCGATAAAAGCTGAGCGATCCTCGCTTTTTCCTAGCCATTATAGCCCTACGCATTGGCGATAGGTCACTTAGGAGGTGTGGGACCTCTGCGACGCGAGGGTTCCACACTCAAACCTTTGCCCGTGGGGCTATATGGCCCAATCTTGGATACAAAAGACCCCAGGATTTCAAAAAAACCTTGGGGTCGAATGGGCCATTTGGCATGGAGGTTGCGTTTGCTCGTCTTGTCCCGCTTTGGAACGAGAATTTTATAAAGCCCAGTTTTTGTAGGGCAGGCATCTTGCCTGCTCCAGGACAGCCGAGACGGCTATCCCACATGATTAAATCCTGATTCCTAAGCGGGAACCCTACCACCCCTTTAAAGGATGGCCTGTTGCCTCGTCTACCCTACGGGCATCGTGTCGCCTCTTCATCATCAGGGACAATGCTGCGACACAGTTGGGCAACATAGGGGTCGTCCGCCGGAGGTTCGCTATAAAACTCACTGCGGGGGCTGGCGGAGGATGACACAAATCGTTTTGCCATCGGGCCTGCGGGGGCATATTGCAGGGCCACATCATACCCCCAGCGACGGTCGGGTGCTCGGTAGTAGGGAATGAACTCTTCAGTATTGACGGTTTTCCCTTCAATGGGCTGCTGTCCGGGTTCCCAGGCATCTTGGTCAAACGGTGCCGTCGCATATTTGCTGAACTGGAGCTGGAGCAGCGAACCAGAAATAAACGAGGGTTTGACCTGGTCGCTGGCTGAGTTCCAGAACTCGTTGAAGCGCGGGAAGTTGTGCAATCCACCGTAGGGCTGTCCAGCGCGGGAGGGCACGATGCCGCTTACCAAAATCGAGTTGACTCGCGTTCCGGTATTAATCTGGTCGGTCTTGCGTTCATTTCGCTTTGCCTCACGATACTGGTGGTTCGATCCGTTGAAGTAAGAAGTATTTCCTTTTACAGGGTTACCATTGTTATCCACGGATATGGGACTGCCTAGGTCAAAGGGGCTAACCCGCTGCCACCTTGTACTACCACCAATGACTAAATTTGCGTTTCCTGGAAGGTCCTCTATCTGGATTTGATTCAGGAAAGAGGTGAGCTTGGTGCCGCCACTGCACCCATACTTTGCGTAGGTTGCATTATCGACCGTGCTGTTGATATTGAGATAACCATCTTCGATACTGCCCTCACAAAACTCGTTGGACAAGACAGTGATGGCATCTGCAAAGATCTCCGTAGGCCGCCAGTCATCCTTTGAGGGCCGGGCAAAGTTTGGATCGAGCTTGGTGCGGCTGTAGAAGTTCGCCCAGGTAGGGTTCAAGTAGTCCTCAGACTGGAACTCTTCAAGCTGACAGTCGGTGCTGTTGGGATCGTATGTTGTACAACCGGGTTTCTTGTGCAGGTTGAAATGCCCCATGAGATAAGCCGGGTTGTCGGAGATAAATGACAATCCTCGTCCGTTATCGCCCGCTCGCTTCACCGTTTCCCCATTGCGGAGGCGGAATCCGTGGACGCGCCGGTCAGGGTCAGGGTAGTAGTCCACCGGTTTGGGGCTGATGAAGTTGGCGCTGTTGAGGGGCGGATCGGTGGAGTCGAGGGCGTTGCCGCCTGCATTCATCAGGCATTTCGTCTCTGTCGCAGAGGGGTTTGACAAAGCCGCATCGTTGCCGCAGGTGGCCCAGGTAGCGCCGGTTTGGGCAGGGCGATTAATTTCGTCTTCCCGCACCGCGTCCTCCCGGAAGGCATAGACGATGCCCGTGAGGGGCAGCCATTTTTCGCTACTGGTCAAGCCTGTGCCAGTGGTGCGCAGCAGACCGAGGTTGAAATCCATCACACGGGCCAACATCATTTCGCGTCCGTTGTAGAGGGCTGCATCCTTGAAACCCACCTGGAGCAGACGATATTTACCAGCAGATGGCGCGGTGCCCGTACAGAGATTATCCGAACAGCCAATCAAAACCTTATCTTTTGTCTCGGACAGGGTCGTCGTGCCCTCCCCATCAGCCACTTTCGGTAAAACCCAACTGCTGACGGCTTTAGGATATACGGCGACCTTGTTCAGCACGGTCTCATCCCTCAGATCAATGGCCACATACTCCCACTTATTTGTGCCCGTCGTTGGGTTGAGGGTATTGGCGATGTAGGCGTCGCGAACGCTGCCCCATTTGTCTTCGTAAGTAGCTGAATTGGTTTCTTCCGTGAAGTTGTCATCAGCCGTGATGATGCCGTCGGGGTTGCTGGTGCTGGGAGAACGGCGATCGCCCGGAAAGATGTAGCGCAGGGCCGGAAACTTGGGAATATCCGTGGTCAGGTCTTCCAATCGACCGCTACCCACCGCTCCCAAATCAAACACCATGGCTGTACCGCCTGCCGCGTTGGGACTTTTGTTTTTAGTGAAGCCATACTGGCGATCGCGAATCACCTGCTCTTTAAGGATGATGGTTTCCGCCAGGGGAATCATATAGTCGGGAACGTTATCCTTCTGGCCATCGGCATTCGCGTCGGTATCCACTTCATTCCACTTTTTGAGCACGTACAGGAAGCCTTCGGGAATTTCAGGTCGGGCATTGTTTCTCAACCGTGCGGTGGTCGGAACGTCAGTAGACCTGTCGTAAATCTTCTTCAAAACGGCTTCCAACGCCGTGAGCTGAGCGGCTCCCTGGCTGTATTCAAATTTCTCCAGGAAGCCAATGTTGTAGGCCAGCATTCCCAACATGCAGGCGGCAGAGTGAATAGTGGCCTTGTCCGCAGGGCTGAGTTGGTCGTAGGCCACGCTATCGGTTGTCGAAACGTCCGCGTCGTCAAGGGGGTTGCCCTGGGAGCCAGGCAAACCGTCTATCATCGCCAGAATCCGCCGCAGCATGGAGAAATCACCCCACATGGATAGCAAGGGATAGGGATGGACCTTTGCGCCAGATGCCGTATTGTCCGTGGGGGTAAAGGAGGGGGTGCCGCCAAACGGATCGCCCGCAAAGTGGGCCAGGTTGCGCAGGGCCTGCCCCAGGGGTTGGTTAGCGGCGATCGCCGCGGCAAAAGTGGTCTCATTCGTCACACCGGGCGGTGCGGGATTGTACTCCCACCCGTTGGTTCCCTGACCCCAGAGAAAGTTGCTGACCACGGGCGACGTTTTGTAAATCGTCGAGTTGGTCCAGAATGCTTCGATACCCGTTTTTAGCTCGTGGTAGATGCTGCTGTTAATTAGAGTATCTGCCGTACCGGGATGTACGGTACTGGCCATGCAGGCCGTTGGAAAATCGTGCCAGCTATCGGCGGCTGAGGAGGAAATGCCAGACTGTCCTGCGTGGTAGAACACCGCTGCCTGCACAGCCGCCAGGTTATCGTAGAGCGTTCGACGCTGTCGGGCTTCATGGCAGCGTCCGCCGGTTCCTGTCGTTTGATTAATTAGAGATCCGGTGGTGTTGGTTGGAGAAGTACATACGTCAAAGGGGAAGAGCGGCTCCATCGCCTTTGCAGAGTCGTATTCAACGCTATCTACGTAAAGGCCATCCACGTTTTCAATGGCGTCTCCCCAGCCGAAGGCGTTGCCTAGCTCCAGGCGTTCGCCCACGATGACCCGCAGGCCGTGGTTGCGGGCACGGCGCTCCCAGTAGCCGTCCAGGCCCAGGTTCTCCTTCTCGGCATCGTTTGCTTCGGGGACATCGCGGGTGAGGATGATGTCTTTGATGGCCGGGTCGCCGCTATCAAGCTGATCTCCATCAATGGGTTCGCCAATCTTGTCGGGAATGCGTTTTCCTTGAACCCTGGCCCCTGGCCCATAGCGGTTATCTGCCCGGAAGGAATCATCAACATAGGGGGTTTCTTCAGACTTGTTGTAGAGCCGTAGTTCTTTAAATGCTTTATTCGCGTCGCTTTCCCAAAAATCGACGTCTCGATGGGTTTTGGGATCAACCGGCACGCCATCTACCGACCCCAAGCCCCTTGCCTGGGATACGTTATCGGTGAATAGCACAATGGGATCAAGGGTGAAGGCAGAAATTTTGGTATTGGCAGGGGCGTCAATGGAATCTTTATCGACGTTGCTTTTAACTTCCAGCTTGTACTGCCCAGTGGGATAAAGATCGTATTTGGATCCCCCTTCATAGGTGTTGTCCCGCAGCTCACCCACAAAGAATTGCCCTTGAAAGGCAGGGATATTATTGGTGGCGTCTGCTTGCGTATCTGCTACCGTAATTTCCGAGGCATCCCTGGAAAATAGACAGGAGGCAGGCGAGCTAATCTGGAAGGCTACCACATCCTTGGCCAGGAAACTGCCTTCGGTATGCATCGCCCCATTCCAGTTAAAGTCTTGACCGGGGTGAATTTCGATATCGTTGCGGAACCAGGCTCCCCACTTGTTGCCTCGCTCCATCTGGCGATCCTGATGAAACTCCAGGGTGGAGACAGTGCCGTTGGCATTGTCAGGCAAAACAAACACGTTGACCTGAAAGTTCTTCCGCAGGACGGAAGTGCTGGCCAGGTCTTCAAACCAGCCGTCTTCCAGCACGCCCAGGGCTTGGGTGACGCCTGCTTCATCGGTGTAGCTACAGCTAGAGTTGGCCGAACTGCTGCTGCTGAGGGGGCCATGCCGCACCTGCATGTTTGCCGCACGGGTGGCCACCGCGGCATCGGTGGAGTTACTCATGCGATGGGTTTCGCTATCGTCGGGTGTTTCAAACAGAATGGAGTAGGCTACGGTGGCGTCTTCGGTGCCATCCCCGTCGGAGTCAGCGCGATAACTCCAGGCCACATCGTCTGTATTGTCGTTATTTAAATCAAGTGGAGTCTCCCCAGGAAACGTGTAGGCATCCGTGGTAACCCCTGAGGCGATATTGGTGCCATCGCTGAGCATGTTCTTCAGCGCCCCTTCCCCTGGAACGCCGCTGGGCAGGCGGGGGTCCTTCGAAAATAGAAATTCCAGCTTGGCCTTGGCGCGATCGATGGCGGGGGTGGCGGCATTGTAGATGACTCGCTGTTGGCGATCGCCCACGGTAGCCAGCGTCCGGTTGTAGGTGCGCAGCGTAATGGCACCCACCGCCAGACTCACCACCAGCAGCAGCAGCACCGTTGTCGGCAGCACAAAGCCCGCCACAGGCGAGGTCGGTCGTCGTCCCACCAGCAGCAGCCCCCGCAGCAGCCAGCGAACCAAGCTATTTAAAGATTGTTTTGGGAGCCGAAAAACGTCTTTGAAGAAACGACGAGCAGCTCTAGAGAAAGTTCGGTTAGCCATTAGGTTGTTCCCGTCTGTTGTAGATAGATAGATGCCAGGGTTAAGGGTTTGCAAATATTAGGAATCTTGCTGAGAAGTCCGTTTGAAAACCTGATGGAAGTTCTGCTTGAATATCCGGATGGAATCTTTGGGTAAGGAATATGGATTAGAAATGTGGGTTGGAAAATGTGGGTTAGGAATGGGGCCAAATTACAAACGCTCACTCATACCAAACCGTGCCCTGAGAGACGGCCTCCAGAGCAACAGCGGTTGTGAATCGTGATTTAAACTTTGGTGCGATCGCCCAGCGCAAATATGGGGATCTTCAAGCTAAATCTTTAGGTTGAATCTTCAGATAAAAACGATTGACAAACGGCTGCACCCATCCCAGATGCTAACCAGAGTGCCATAGGGATAAGTGAAGCCGCCAATGGATTTCTACGGACTTCGTTCCTTTACAAAACGATGACCTTCACATGAATTTCAGTGGGAACGCGGACACCTTTCGAGTCACCTACTTTTGGGGCAAAGAGAGCGAAGAGATCGACTGAGAAATGGTTTGTGGCGCTTTTTCTAAAATCGTCGCCCGGTAGGGTACAATCCCTGCTGTAATGCTGCCCAAACACTGGGCCGCCTTGCGGGACAAATCGAGCGATCGCCTGCCAATATACGGCCCCCGATCGTTGATGCGCACCACCACTGTGCGGCGATTTTGTAGATTTGTCACCTTCAGCAGGGTGCCAAACGGCAGGTGGGGGTGGGCCGCCGTCAGGGCTTCCTGGTTAAACGCCTCACCGGAGGCGGTTTGTCGCCCGTGGAAATAGGGGCCATACCAGGAAGCGATGCCCTGCAGGGTGCGATCGGTTTCTACCAGACTCGCCAGGTACTTGGGGATTTCGTCCCCAGGCGGAACCGGGCCATTGGAGCAGACCTGCGACCAATCGATCTGGGGCTTATCTGGGGCTGAGAGAAGCAGGTCGTCCCCAGAGGCCGTTGCTTCTTCAGTGGCGGGTTGGGAGGGTAGCTGATCGGGCAGTGCTTTCGACCAATCAGCGACGGATTGAATCAGGGGATCGACCTGCTCCACCGCATTCACCTGGAGGTTCGTGAGCAACAAAACGGATGTTCCCTGGGTATAGGGCATGGGATTGATCGGCATTTGAAAGGGGCGATCGCCCAGGGATTGCAACTGCTTGAGGGGAACAATAATTCGCGTGGGGCGGGTCGAGCGGGCCAGGGGCGATCGCAGGGTGGAGCGATATTCCACAGCGCCACCCCGTTCCGTTATCTGGAGCGTCGTCAGGGGAGAGTCCTCGGTCATCAGCACCCCGGCCAGCACGGGTTCCCCAGCCTCAACGGGAGCCACCTGGGACTGCTTGACCATCACCCCAATGGAGCTGGATAAGGACAACAGGCTACCCACATAGGAGCTGATACAAATAAACTTTAAAAAACTCATGTTTGTCTAAAGATTTGTGGTAGATGCTTTATTTTCCGGGGGACAGTATTTTACTATACTGAATTTAGGGTCAAACACGTCCGTCGTAAGATGGGTTTAACAAATTGTTAAGTTTCCATGAACCAGTGGGACCAGTTACTTCTCAACCTGGGCATTTGGGAGGGTTCCTTCACCCGCCTGTCCCCCAACGGCGATCCCATCCAGGATGAGCCAAGCTGCGTGACCCTCGAAGGGCTGGACGAAAATCGCCGCATCCGGCAGACTATTCAGCGATTCAGCCCCGACGGCACGGCGGCAGATCCGCCCAAAGTCCTGGAGTACGCCACCCTGGGGCGGGGCGTCTGCTTTTTTGACACGGGGGCCTTCTCCCAGGGTTCCATCCAGTACGGCCCGTTTTCAGAATTTGGGGCCGAGTTTGGTTTTCTAGCGGGCGATCGCCGCCTCCGCCTCGTGCAGCTCTTCGACCGGGAGGCCCGCCTCGCCCAGATCACCCTCATCCGCGAAAAACGGCAGGGCACCGCTGCCCCTGAGCGTCCTCCCCTGACGGTCAGCGCCCTGGTGGGCACCTGGCAGGGGGAGGCGACGACCCTCTACGCCGACCTGCGCAACCCCGAACAGGCCCACACGTCGTTGACTATTCAGCAACAGGGCGATCGCCTCATTCAAACCCTCCAGGGGCCTGGTGTCCAATTTTCCAGCAGTGCCCAGATTAATGGCTCTCGCCTGCACTTTGAGCAGGGCTATCCCTCCCAGGTTTTGCTGCTCCCCGACGGAGCCTCCAGCCACACGCCGCTTACGGTGCCGCGCGATCAGTCCTTCCTCCTCGAAGCGGGCTGGCTGATCACCCCCACCCTGCGGCAGCGCCTCATCCGCCGCTACGACGCGCGGGGCACCTGGATCAGCCTTACCCTGGTGGTCGAGCAAAAAGTTGCGTGAGGCAGACAAATACCGTCCCCTAGAGGCCCAGGACGCTGCACGCAGTGCGTCAGTCGTGGGCCTTAAGTGGGTACCCGGTCTGAAAATTTCCTGAAGCTACCCGCCCATTTTCCACGACAGAGATATGATGCAGGGCAGGATTGAGCAGATCACCTGCGATTCCTAGTTTTTAGCTTAAACACAAAAAATCCTTTTGGTTTTGTAGCCTATGGACTTGTCTGCAATGCCGCCAAAAGTGACCGTATTGGGGCTACCGGCGCATCAGGGGAGATGGTTGCTGATTCCTCTGGGGATGAGCGTTCTCCTCTGCCTCGGCAGCGTCTACTCCTGGAGCGTTTTTAGAAAACCCCTGGAAGGTGAGCTTAGCATTGGTGCCACCGAAAGCTTGTTGCCGTATACCATTGCCCTAGTGTGCTATGCCGCAGTGATGCCCATTGCCGGGTTTTACATCCCACGGGTTGGCACCCGAACGATGACCGCCATTGGAGGCCTGGTGGTGGGGGCGGGCTACATTCTCTCCAGCTTCGCCACCAGCATTGGCCTGATCACCCTCACCTACGGGGCGATCGCCGGAACGGGCGTGGGCATTACCTATGGCGTGCCGATGGCGGTAGTGGCCCGCTGGTTCCCCGATAAAAAAGGGCTGGCGGTGGGGTTGACCATTGTTGGGTTTGGGCTTTCTCCCCTGATCACCGCCCCGCTGGCCAACTATCTGGTGGGGGTCTACACCGTCAGACCCACCCTGCGGCTGCTGGGCTTTGCGTTTGCCGTGGTGATTCTGGGAATTGCGATCGCCCTGAAGCTCCCCCCCAAAGACTGGCATCCTCCCCGGACAGGGGCCGCCCCAGCGATCGCCGCCACCCCCACGGCCTACCCTCCCCGCCTGCTCAAAAGCCGGTCTTTCTACGGCCTGTGGATTTGCTACGCCATTGGTACCCTGGTGGGCCTGAGCGCCATCGGAATTTCCAGCTCGGTGGGGGAGGAAATGATCAACATCAACCCCGCCCAGGCCGCCGGTAGCGTGTCCCTGTTTGCCCTGTTCAACGGCATCAGTCGGCCCCTGTTTGGCTGGTTGAGCGATACCTTCAAGCCTCACCACGTGGCGATCGCCACCTACTCATTGATCCTGGTGGCCTGTGTGCTGATGGTAAATGCCCAGCCGGGGCAGGTGGCGACCTACATCCTGGCCTTTTGCCTGTTCTGGTTCTGTTTGGGGGGATGGCTGGCGATCGCCCCCACCACGACCCTACGATTTTTTGACCCCGATCACTACGCCCAAAACTATGGAATTGTGTTTACCGCCTATGGCGTGGGTGCTTTGTTGGGAACCCTGGCGACGGGGCGCATTCGGGACTGGTTTGGCACCTACACCTATGCGTTTTACCCGATGGCATTGCTGGCGATCGCGGGCATCATCATTGCCAGCTTCCTGCTCAAGCGCGACCCCGCGCCCCGGTAATCCCACCAGTCCCACCAGTCACCTTGCGAGAGACCTCATCCAACCATGCTGCGACTCATTCCTTTACTGCTGATTGTGGGCCTGGGAGCCGCAGGGGTGGTGGTGTTCGGCTACTACGCCCTGGTGGATTGGGACGCCCTGGAAAAAGCCTACGGAAATTTTTCAGCCCTGGCCCAGGGTTCCCCCGCCGTAACCAGCCTGCTGGCGGCGGAAGCCCAGCAGAATATCCACCGCATCAATCTCTTTGCGGAGGGGGTCTGGGTGTTACAAAGTGCCACCCTGTCAGCGATCGGCCTGCATGGCATCTGCACAATGCGGCGTTAGAGTTCCGGGGGTCATGGGAGCCTTGGTCGCCAGGGCGTGTGGAGCCAAACAGGTTCTGAAGGTTGAGTTTCAATACAATCGCTACTTCAAATGGTTTAAAGTCTTTAAAGAGATGTTAAGACGACCTGATCCCGATGAGTTTGCTTGTTTGGGCACTTGGATGCCTCGTGGCGATATTAATTCTGGGTACGGCCCTCTATCTGGTGACCGCCCGCCGCTACCAATCCTCCGATTCGGTGGCCAATTCCTACGACCAGTGGACAACGGACGGCATTCTGGAATTTTACTGGGGTGAGCATATCCACCTGGGTCACTACGGCTCGCCGCCCCGACGGAAGGATTTCCTGGTCGCCAAAGCCGACTTTGTCCATGAGATGGTGCGCTGGGGTGGGCTAGACCAGCTTCCGGCGGGCACCACCGTGCTGGATGTGGGCTGTGGCATTGGCGGCAGCAGCCGGATTCTGGCGCAGGATTACGGCTTTGCCGTGACGGGGGTGACCATCAGTCCCCAACAGGTGGAACGCGCCCGCCAGTTGACCCCTGCCGGGGTGAATGCCCAGTTTCTGGTGGACGATGCCATGGCCCTTTCGTTTCCAGATGGGAGCTTTGACGTTGTCTGGTCTATTGAGGCTGGCCCCCACATGCCCGACAAAGCCGTTTTTGCCAGGGAACTGCTGCGGGTGCTAAAGCCAGGAGGCGTGCTGGTGGTGGCCGACTGGAACCAGCGGGACGATCGCCAGAAACCGCTTAACTTCTGGGAAAGGCCCGTCATGCGGCAGCTTTTAGACCAGTGGTCACACCCTGCCTTTTCCAGCATTGAAGGCTTTGCCGAGCTTTTAGAAGCAACGGGCTGGGTCGAGGGCCAGGTGATCACCGCTGATTGGACTTTACCAACCCTACCATCCTGGCTGGATTCCATCTGGCAGGGGGTGGCCCGACCGGCAGGTTTAGTCCGATTTGGGCTACCGGGGCTGATTAAATCCCTGCGGGAGGTGCCCACCTTGCTGCTGATGCGGCTGGCCTTTGGCACCGGGCTTTGCCGATTTGGCATGTTCCGCGCAGTGCGGTCAAGTAGGCCAGCTCCGGCGATCGCCTCTGTTTCATTTCGCGAGGTATGATTCAAACCATCAGAGGCCCACGGTAATCTTCCAAATCAGCGATCCCAAAAGGGCGATCGCCCCGTGCTGCGGCAGGAGTTTCAGAAACGGTTGCCGGGCAATCCTTTGGGTCAGAAAAATGCTCAACCATACCGCAACAATCAAAGTAACGGCCTGAAGAAAAGCGGTCACCGCCGGGTCTGCCACCGCCACCGGGAGTCCTGCCCCGGAAAAACCAAAGGTGGCAAAGGTAACGGGAATGATGCGTCCGGCCTCATTCAGCCCCAGCCGCAAATAATGGGCCAGGTTGCCCCCCAGCACCAGGGGCAGGTAGCCATAGGCCAATTCGCGAAAAGGCCGGGGTCTCAGGGTGCCACTGAGCCAGCGAATGAGGCCATGGGCAAGGACGGCGATCGCCCCCGGCAGCATGAGCGCCAGTATGGAAACGCCCGCATGGATGGGGAAGTGATGGAGAGAGAGCGATCGCCCCAGCAGTTGCTCCACCTCCGGCAGGCGGTGGAGAAAGACCGCGCCAAATAGCAGAAACAGCAGGGCAACTTCGTAGCAAATGGGCTTGTGGGTGGTCCACAGCTCAATGCCGGGGGGGCGCAGATTCAACTCCACCGAGCGGTGGGGGCAGGCTTTCAAACAGGTCATGCACAGCACACAGTCCCGATTGTCCTGGAGCTGGGCCGGATGGGAGTAAAGGGGACAGCCATCGGTTTCCTGGCCTTCCCCCTTTTCTGGCCCACCTTTGTAGCACTGGTAGGTAGTGCAGGTGGCAGAGCAAATCCCTTGCTGGGCGCGGAGTTCCGTCATGGAAAGCTTGGCAAATAAGCCGTTCATGCCGCCGATGGGGCACAGGTAGCGGCACCAGAAGCGTCGTTCAAATAGCAAGGAAAAGATCACTGCCCCCGCCGTAATCAGCAGCAGCAAACAGCTTGACAGGTAGGCGACGTTTTCCAGATTCCACAGCTCTTCCCACAGCAAAATCAAAGCAAACAGGCCAAAGAGAAACCAGCCCCCCCAGCGCTCGGCCTGCTGCCGGGGCCAGGGGCGGAGCTGGCGGGGCCAGAGCTTGAGGGATAATCGCTGGGTCAGTTCGCCGTAGATCATAAACGGACAGACCGCACACCAGAGCCGCCCCACAAAGGGAAAGCCAATCAAGATCAAAGGCCACCACCAGGCCCAAAAGAGATTCAGGGCAAAGTTGGCATCGCGGGTTTGGGGGCCGATGAACAGGACGCCTACGACAAAAGCAAAGCCCCCCAATGTCACGCCATAGTTGAGGCGATCGGGCCACCAGGGGCTGCGGAGAAACTGGCGCAGGCGGGGATAGCTGTTCAGCAGGTTGAGGCGAAACCGGCGGGTTTTGGTGCTGTTAGACCAGAAAACTTCCTCCGTCAGCTCCAGCTCCCCAGCGGACTGAATAACCGCCCGCTCCACCATGCCTTCCAGCTCGGATAAATTGCCAGGGAAGTCGTACCCTTGCAAACTGCGGATGGCCTGGGGATCGACCCTGGGCTTGGGCAATCCCCTGGCTCGACAAAACAGGCTGAGGTAGTACTGCACCTGGGCTTCAATGTCGGCCTTGCGCACCCGTAGGGGAGGGACTTTGATGGTGTGTCCGACCAGATGGTGGCGATCCAGGTCGGGCAGGGTGCGCTCCGTGGTCATGATGATGCGGGCGTCGCACCGCTTGGGAGATACGACAGCGGTTTCGTCGCGACTGATGGGGGTGTATTCTCCAGTAGCTAAAAGATGCAGGAGTCGGTCATTTAATTCTTTGGGGAAGTCCTGAACATTATTCAGCATGAGGGTGCCCTGGCCGATCCACTCCAGCAATCCTGGCTTACCCCCGGCCCGACCAAACAGCTCGACGCCGCTGGTTTGAATGGTGTCGCAATTCACTTTAATCAAAGGCTGACGGCGATCGCGCGACCCAAAATGGATCAAAGCCGCCGCATTGTCCTTCCCCAACCCTGGCTCCCCAAAGATTAACACCGGGGTGCGATCGCCCGCTGCCTTGCGAATATTCTGCCGTAGCCGCACCGCATAGCGACTCGACCCAATAATGCCCCGCTTTACCTTGGGCACCAGGTAGGGGCGCAGGGCGGTCTGCCGTTCCTGCTCAAACTGGAGTTGGGAAGACACCTGCTCCAGGGCGGCGGCGAGCTGACGGGAAAAGATGCGGTTGATTTCGGGATACTGGTTGACCAGAGTGGCGATCGCCTCCCTGGAAATTCGCCACAGCTCGCAGTCGGTGAGGGTGATCACGGTTTGCTCGGCGGGCTGGTCGAGCAGCACCTCCCGCAGGTACAGGACAGAACCGGGCAGCAGGCTGGTGGCACGGGCAAAGCTGTAGGAGCTGGTGCGATAGCTCTCCAGCCGCCCCGATTTGAGGATGTAAACCGCTGACGGCAGGGTATCTTCCAGCACCAGCCGCCGATTTTCCTGCACGGTTTCTTCTTGAATTTGGGTGGCGATCGCCATCAGCACTTCGTCGGGCAATATCTCCAGCGAGGAGTTCGCCTTGAGCCACTGCATGCGGTCTGCGGGTTGCATCCTGTCTCCCTGGGTAGAAAATTGGGCGGACTGCAAAGCATCGGCTCGGCCCCTCGCCCCTACTCTCAGGCTACGCCGCTGCCTGGGGATGGGGTGTTAACTTTTTTATACTGTTTTCGGGCCTTTTTCTGCGGGTGTTTTGATCGGGTTGCTTGATAAAGAGCGTGGGGTAACGGGTTATCGATTTAAGAGGTGTCTGAAAAGTCTCACCATGAAGCGATCGCCCAAATTTGTGTTCTCGACCAGCAATCAATCCTGAGTTAGGATCGGTGGCTTGAAGAGTGACTTTGACTCAGACGGGATCAAAGTTCTGAACTAAGTGCTTAAGCACAATTAATTATATTTCCTGGGATGTGCGCCCCCGGCGGCGGGGGCGCACATCCCCAGAAAACAATTTTGTTTAGCTACTTACCCTTGAAATCCCTGAAGCCCCCGTGTGGATAAAACCTATGGAGTTTGTTTCTGAACCGTTACTCAACCCCTTCCCTTCTGGTCTATTTGCACCTGACGCTGGTTTGCCGGGTGCCGCTGACACCAGTACCCAGTCTTTGAACCATCGGTCTTTTGAACCCGCATTGATGAATGAACGAGAATGGAATTTGCAGGACGCATCCCCCTTGTTCCGCAGGCAGGAGCAGAGCGAGGCTCCCCCGCATCGAGCCACTGCCAGGGGCGAAAATATCAGAGTCACAGGCAGACGGCAAACCATTCGCGGTACGGCAGACAACGACCGCATTGATGGCCGTCGCGGCAAACAAAACCGCCTGCTTGGTCTGAGGGGAAATGACAGAATCTTTACGGGACAAAGAGATCGGGCCGTTGGTGGCCCCGGTGATGACCGCATTGATGGCCGCCGGGGTAGGGGGCGTAACCTTTGCAAAGGTGGGGGCGGCAATGACCAGTTGTTTGCCAGAAACCGCGATCGCCTGCTGGGCAACGGCGGCAACGACACCCTGGACGCCCTGCGAGGTCGGGGGGGAAATTTCCTGAACGGCGGCGGCGGCAATGATATTCTCATTGGCGGTACGAATGACCAGCTCGTGGGCGGCAGCGGCTCCGACGAGTTTTGGGTCGCCCAGGGCAATTTGCCCGCCACGGCTAACACCGTCATCGACTTTGAGGTGGGTGTAGATCAAATTGGCATCAATCGAAATCTCGCCAGCCAGTTCAATGACTTGCAGCTCGAACAGCAGGGCGGGGACACCCTCGTGCGCGTCCAGGGTAGCGCGATCGCCATCCTCCGGGGCATTGACGCCACCACCTTGAGCGCCGCCAACTTTATTGGTATCGACCCATCACCCCAACCCCAACCCCAGCCCCAACCCCAACTTGCCATTAGCGACATCACCGTTCTGGAGGGCAACGCGGGTACCACCAATGCCGTTTTCACCCTGACCCTCAGTGCCGCCAGCAACGAGACCGTTCAGGTGGCCTATGCAACGGAAAATGGGACGGCGATCGCCGGAAGTGACTACACTGCCAGCAGCGGTACGGTAACCTTTGCTCCAGGGCAAACGACGCAGACAATCACAATTCCCGTCCTGGGTGATCTGGTTCAAGAAAGTAATGAAACCTTTGCCCTCTTGCTGGGTAGCTCGGTCAATGCTGAACTGTCATTAACCCAGGCGATCGCCACCATTTTGAACGATGAAATTTCCCTGATTACCGCCCAGACGGGCAACCTGTTCTCCCAAACGGCCAGCGATCGCACCAACATTGAGTCCCAGTTCACCGTCGTCGGCATTGATGACGATGGCAACCCCATTCCCGACACCAATCCAGCGGCGGATGTGGGTGAGTTTGTGGGAGCGATCACCATCTTTGACGCGGGAGCAGGACGGTTTGAAGCAGCTGCGGACTTTACAAATATCGTCGAGCCGTTTGAGCCGGACGGCACCGCCAGCTTCACCAGGGGCACGCTAGTTGCCGAGTTCATTGATGATCCGCTGGAGAATCAAGGGTTTGGCGATCGCGACACGGTTGAATATCGCCTGCTGGCCTCTGGCTCAACGACTCCCATCCTGTTACTGAGGCTTGACTTTAGCAATCCATTTGACCCCATTGCCAACTTTGATCCTGACCAGGCCACCAACTCCCTCGCCTATATTCTGGAGCAGGGATTGCTGCAGCGATCGGCGGTGCTGGGAGACTTTAATGTCCCGGATGGTTTGGTCTACAATACCCAGGTTGGGGACACCTACACAAGAGACATCACAGACCTGAGCGGAAGCTCGCTGCTCACAACGGAGTTCCGCGTCGTAGATCGACTGGAAGATGGGGCCTTTATTGCCGATACCAATTCGTCCAGCGATTTTGGGCTATTTGTGGGGGCGATCGCCGCTTTCTCTGAATCCGGGACCTTTGCCAACCCGCCCGCCACTTTTACGGAGGGCAACCTGACCACCAGCCGCAGCGGCACCGTGGTCACCTATACCCTGGCCTCTTTGGGCAACAGCATCACCCGCACAGCTTCCCTGGATCTGGCCTTGCTGTCCTTGGACGCAACTCTGGCCGTAAACGACCTGGGCTACATTTTGGAGAATGATTTGCTACCACAGGCATTTTTCGCCTAAGTGCCGATTTGAGAACAGCGGCAGGCCCCACGGTCCCGCCCGTTTGACTACTTCGGGTGGGACGATGCGCGGCTGTAAAGTTGGGTTAGTCTGGCTAGACGCTCGGTTAGCTCTGGCGTGAGCACATCTGAATTAGTGTAACGCCAGCGCCAGTTGCCTGCATTTTGGCTGGGGTCATTCATGCGGGCCTGGTTGTCCAATCCCAACAGGTCTTGCAGTTGGGCGATCGCCAGGTCGGCCACCGACGCCAACGCCAGCCGGAGCAACACCCAGTTGATCTCTTGAACATCATTGGGGGAGGAGAGACCCAGGTAGGTTGCTAAAAACTGCTTCTCGTCGGCGCTGGCCCGGTTCCACCAGCCCACAGCAGTGTCATTGTCGTGGGTGCCCACGTACACGGCGCAATTGTGGACAAAGTGGTGGGGCAGGTAGGGGTTGCTGGCATCTTCGGCAAACGCAAAGAGCAGGATGCGCATTCCAGGAAATTGGAAGCGATCGCGCAGTTCTTCCACTTCCGGGGTGATGATGCCCAGATCCTCTGCCAAAACGGGTAAGCGACCGAGGCGATCGCCCAGGGTTTGAAAGAACTCCACTCCAGGGGCTTTGATCCACTCCCCATTGATGGCACTTTCTTCCCCAGCGGGCACCTGCCAGTAGGCTTCAAACCCCCGGAAATGGTCAATACGCACAATGTCTACATATTCCAAAGTGGCCTGGAACCGCTTGATCCACCAATCAAACCCGGTCTTTTGCAAATAATCCCAGTCGTAAACAGGATTGCCCCAGAGCTGTCCTGTGGCACTGAAGTAGTCGGGCGGTACCCCGGCAATGTAGGTTGGCTCCAGGGTGTCTGGATCGAGCTTAAAGCAGTCCGGGTTGGCCCAAACATCGGCACTGTTGTAGCAAACATAGATGGAAACATCGCCCACGATCTTGATCTGCCGTTCGTTGGCGTAGGCCCGCAAGGCTTTCCACTGTTCAAAAAACTTGAACTGCACGAATCTGTGGTAGTCAATGCTGTCCTGGAGTTCTTTGGTTTTGGCAGCCAGGGCATCGGGTTGGCGGCGGGCGATCGCCGGTTCCCAACGATTCCAGTCCTGCCCACCATGGGCATCCAGCAGTGCCATAAAAAGCACGTAGTCATCCAGCCAAAATGCCTGTTCGCGGCAAAACTGGGCAAATTCGGCATGGGGCTGGAAGTTCTTAAAAGCTTGCTGCAAAAACTTTGTTTTGTGGGGAATCACGCGATCAAAGTCGACGCGATCGGGATGGGATCCTTCCGGTAGTGGCGTTAGCTCATCCACGTTCAACAGCCCCTCCGCCGCCAACTGCTCCAGGCTGATCAGCAGAGGGTTGCCTGCAAACGCACTGAAGTTCATGGTGTAGGGAGAATGCTCATACCCCGTTGGGCCAAGCGGCAGCACCTGCCAGATGGTTTGACCACTCTGGGCAAGGAAATCAACGAACCGGTAGGCGGATTTTCCCAGGTCCCCAATGCCAAATCGACCCGGCAGGCTGGTGGGATGCAAGAGGATACCGCTAGAACGTTGAAAAGGCATGGTGAGTTAGCTTTGCTACTTTTTTTGGGTGGGTTAAAACACATGAAAGAGGAGTACGGAGATCCGCATGGTGGGCTTCAGCTTCCGTTCCCATCTGATACCTTAACTCTGGCAGACGGAAATCTGAATCGGGCAAAGGGTAGAGGCTCTGGTGAGTTCCCCTGGTAAGTTCCGTTGGGTATCAACTTAAGGCGGGAAATCCTGGTTGGACAGGATTCAGAATTCAGGAGTCAGAATTCACGAGAGAGCTGACTTCTGGCTCCTGACTCCTGAATTCTATTCTCGGGAAAGTGTCCCGCTTTACATTGATACCCCATTGGGCGATCGCCATGTCCATCGGGAGTCAGACGACAATCCTTTCTAAATCCACTACAGTACGCTTTGTGTTGCCAAGGAAATGAAGCTGTGACTGAAGCCAATCAAGCCCTGTTAAACAATAGTCCGCTCTGGTTCAAAGAAGCCATTATCTATGAAGTACCCGTCCGGGCCTTTGCCGATAGCAATGCGGATGGAATTGGTGACTTTGCAGGACTTACTGAAAGGCTAGATTATCTTAAAGACCTGGGGATTACGGCTGTTTGGCTCCTGCCATTTTTTCCATCCCCCCTTAAGGATGACGGCTACGACATTGCCGACTACACCAACGTGAATCTCATCTACGGGACGCTGGAGGACTTCAAAGATTTTCTCAAAGCCGCCCACCAGCGGGGCATTCGGGTCATCATTGAACTCATTGTCAACCACACCTCCGACCAGCACCCGTGGTTTCAGCGGGCACGGCGATCGCCCAAGGGCAGCGTCGAGAGGGACTTTTATGTTTGGAGCGATACGCCTCAGAAATACCAGGACGCACGCATCATCTTTCAAGACTTTGAATCGTCTAACTGGGCCTGGGATCCCGTTGCCCAGGCTTACTACTGGCACCGCTTCTACTCCCACCAGCCCGATTTGAACTACGATAATCCCGCTGTCCGGGATGCCGTTTTCAGCGTACTTGATTTCTGGTTAAGCATGGGGGTAGATGGCCTGCGGATGGATGCGGTGCCCTATCTCTATGAACGGGAGGGCACTAACTGCGAAAATCTGCCCGAAACCCATGAATTCCTCAAGTCGCTGCGCCAATACGTGGATGAGCGCTATCCCAACCGCATGTTGCTGGCCGAGGCCAACCAGTGGCCCGAAGACGCGGCAGCCTACTATGGCGATGGGGATGAGTGCCACATGAACTTTCATTTTCCCCTGATGCCCCGCCTGTTTATGGCGCTGCGCATGGAGGACAACTTTCCGATCATCGATATTCTGCAGCAAACCCCACCCATTCCCGACAACTGCCAGTGGGGGCTGTTTTTGCGCAACCATGATGAGTTGACGCTGGAAATGGTGACGGACGAAGACCGCGACTACATGTATCGGACCTATGCCCAAGATCCCCAAATGCGGCTTAATCTGGGCATCCGTCGCCGGTTAGCGCCTCTGCTGGGCAACGATCGCCGCCAGATTGAACTCCTCAACAGCCTTCTGCTGTCGCTGCCGGGAACGCCCGTACTTTACTATGGCGATGAAATTGGCATGGGGGACAATGTCTATTTGGGCGATCGCAACGGCGTGCGTACCCCCATGCAGTGGAGTCCAGACCGCAATGCCGGATTTAGTCGGGCAACGCCTCATAAGCTCTACCTGCCGCTGCTGGTGGAGTCTGAATACCACTATGAAGCCATTAACGTCGAGGCCCAGCGCACTAACCCCAACTCCCTCTGGTATACCCTCAAACGGCTGATTACCATGCGCAAACGCCTGCCAGCCCTGGGGAAGGGAGGGTTTGAACTCTTGCATCCTGACAATCGCAAAGTCTTCGCCTTTACCCGCACCTACGAAGGGGAGCATGTGCTGGTGCTGGCCAACCTATCGCGCTTTGTGCAAACGGTGGAAATAGATCTGTCTGATTTCCAGGGCATGATACCCGTAGAGATCTTTGGTCGCACCGAGTTTCCCCTGATTCAGGATGAACCCTATTTCCTGAGCTTGGGGGCCTATGCCTGCTACTGGTTTGCCCTCAAGCCCCAGCCGAGCCAGATCCAGGCCCCCCACCCAGCAGACCAGATCCCCACGCTGACGCTTGCCCAACCCTGGCAGGATGTGTTTGTCAAACGGGAGCTAGAAGCCCCCCTGGAAGCGGCCCTGCTGGATTATCTTTACACCTACTACTGGTTTGAGGGAAGGGTGCGCAAAGTTCAATCGGCCCACGTCGTTGAAGCCATTCCCGTTACGCATCGGGATGCGGATGCACGGATGGTGTGGCTGCGGGTGGACTTTATCGATGGTGAACCCCAAACCTATCTACTATTGATTGGCCATGCAGAAGGAGAGCAGGCCATGCACTTGCTCACCGAGATGCCGCAGGTAGTGGTAGCGCGTCTGCACACCCACCATCCCGATCAAACGGATCAGGTTGAGGTTTTGTTTGACGCGATCGCCTCCGGCAGTAACCGCAATGCCACCGCTGGACGCCCTATTTTTACGGCCTTACTGGAGGCGATCGCCCACAATCGGGTGACCCAGGGGTTTGCAGGCGAACTGATGGCCACCGCCACCGAGCAGTTTCCTGACCTTGACCGGGATTTGGCCACCCTCCACCCGGCTCCCCTCAGGGAAGAGCAGCGCAACAGCTCGATCATCTACGACGAACACCTCATCCTCAAGCTATTCCGCAGGCAGGAGGAGGGCATCAACCCCGATCTGGAGATTCGCCGGTTTTTGGGCGAACAGGGATATCAGCGGCACATTGCCCCATTGGTGGGTGCCCTGGAATATCACCGCCCCGACCGGGGGGTGATGACGGTTGGCATCATGCAGACCTACGTCACCGATGTGCGCAATAGTTGGGACTACACCCTTGATGGCCTGCGGGACTATTTTGAGCGGGTCATCACCCAGCATGATGACGTGACCGATGTGCCGGTGCCCTCCCAGCCGCTGGTGGCGCTGCAAGCTATGGATGTGTCGGCTTTTGCCATCGAAACCATCGGCGCTTACCTCACAAGCGTTGAGGATTTGGGGCGCAGCACGGCGGATTTGCATTTGGCGATCGCCTCAGACCCTCACAACCCTGGCTTTGCCCCCGAACCCTTTTCGTCTTTCTACCAGCGATCGATCTACCAATCGGCCCGAAACCTGACGGGGCAGACGTTACGAACGCTGAAACAGCGCCTTCCATCACTGCCGGAGGCAGTTCAGCCCCTGGCCCGCAAGGTCTTGAACCACCAGGATGCCCTGATCAACCACTTCCAGTCTCTGATCCACCAGAAGATCACCGCTCTACGCATCCGCTGTCATGGCGATTACCACCTCCGACAGGTGCTCTACACCGGCAAGGACTTTGTCCTGGTGGACTTTGAAGGCGACCCGGCACGCACCCTGAGCGAACGTCGGCTGAAGCGATCGGCCCTGCGGGATGTGGCTGAGATGCTGCAGTCGTTTGCCTATGCGGCGGAAATTGCCCTCCACCAGGAAGTTGAGAGCGGTATGTTGGGTTCTGAGCAGATCCCCTTGATGCGGCAGTGGACGCAGTTCTGGCAACGGTGGGTGAGCGCAACTTTCTTGAAATCCTACCTGGCGGCGGCGGGTCAGGGGACTTTTCTACCCAAGACGGAGCAGGAACTGGGCGTCTTGCTGAACGCATATTTGCTGGAGCGAAACATTTATAGCCTGAGATATGAGCTGGACTGTCGCCCTGAACGGGTAGCCATTGCACTACAGCAAATGCTGCAGCTCCTGGAAAGGCCAGAGTTTGGCGCTGATGAAGAAAGGTATGAACGATGACCCTTTGACATCCTCCCCGGCCTGAAGGCACGGGGATTCCCAGTCTGACTGGACTAGCCAGCCTCCTGATGGGTAGACAGTTCAGCACGGATTGCCTCAAGCGAGGTCTGATGCCCGCTCCCTGTCCAGT
>JAYKGU010000112.1:0-4790 GCA_035285585.1 Synechococcales cyanobacterium | reverse complement strand
GTTTCTCCTGTAGCCGTAACAGGGATAACTTCTGTGGAAACGGACATAACCGACGGCGCACCAGGGAGATCGTCTGGCTGACTATGCACCCCATCAAGGGAGTCTTCAACAAATGGATTGCCCAATGTTTCTGAGGCTGGGGGAGGCGACACCCGACTGTCTGGTGGAACGTGGGGCGTTTCTAAGACGGACTGGGAGCGGGCAGTCTTACCCTGGGTGCTTGTGTTTTGAGGCATCAGTCGTTGCTGAGTCACGGCCACGGAGGATGAATATGTGACGGGCAGAGGTCAGGTCGCAGGAAATCCTTAGTGTACTCTAACCTCTACCGCCAAAAATTCAGCAGATCAAACGTGAATTGATGTTTAGCCCTACTGGCTTAAGTTTGTGGGTGAATCCCCCACGCTGAGGGAGATTGACCCGTCCGAATGTCCTACTACAGCGTAGAGCTGTATCCATGCACCCCGGCTCCGTCAGATTAGTGCTTGGCAGCAAGGGGAACGTCCGAAGCCAATTCAGATTCTACAGCACTCTGGCGGTGGCGCAATTCCAGGTAAACCAGCAGAGCATTGATGTCAGCGGGGTTGACGCCGCCGATGCGGGCCGCCTGACCGACGGTGAGGGGCTTCACCTGGGCCAGTTTTTCCCGCGACTCTTTTGAAAGGGTGCTGATGGCGTGGTAGTCCAATCCGGCAGGCAGGGGGCGATTGCTCTGACGGCTGATCTGGTCGATCTGGTTTTGCTGCCGCTGAATGTAGCCGGAATATTTGATGTCAATTTCCGCCCCATCCTGCTCGGCCCGTTCCAGGTCGGGGTTAGCCAACCCGTAGCGCCCCAAGTCAGCGTAGTGGAACCCCGGACGGCGCAGCAAATCCGCCAGGGTGACGGAGCCTTTGATTTTCTGCTGGGTGTCGGTGGCGATCGCCCGTCCCAATTCATCCTGCTCTTTCACCCGCGTGCCGTAGAGCCGCTCTTTCTCGGCAGCGATGTTGGTCTGCTTGCGCTGAAAAATCTGCCAGCGGCGATCGTCAATCAGCCCAATTTCCCGGCCCAGGGGGGTGAGTCGCTGGTCGGCGTTGTCGGAGCGCAGCAGCAGGCGGTACTCTGACCGGGAAGTGAGCATCCGGTAGGGTTCCCGCAAATCTTTGGTACACAGGTCGTCGATCAGGGTGCCGATGTAGCTCTGCTCGCGGGGAAACACCAGCATCTCCTGCCCCCGCACAAAGCGCACCGCATTGATGCCCGCCACGATGCCCTGGGCGGCGGCCTCTTCATACCCGGTGGTGCCGTTGATCTGGCCAGCGGCAAACAGCCCCTCCACCTTTTTAGTCATCAACGTGGGGTAGCACTGGGTAGCAGGCAGATAGTCGTACTCCACCGCGTAGGCGGGGCGCATCATACGGCAGTTTTCCAGACCGGGGAGCGATCGCAACATTTGTAACTGCAAGGGTTCTGGCAGCCCGGTGGAAAAGCCCTGGATGTACAGTTCGGGGATGTCGCGCCCCTCTGGCTCGATGAAGATCTGGTGGGAGTCTTTGTCGGCAAAGCGGACGATTTTATCCTCAATGCTGGGGCAATAGCGCGGCCCCTTGGCATCTACCCAGCCGCCGTAGACCGGGGAGAGGTGGAGATTCTCGCGGATCAGCCGATGGGTTTCCGCCGTGGTGCGGGTCAGGTAGCAGTTCATCTGCTCCCGCTCCACCCAGGCTTCCGGGTCAAAGCTAAACCAGCGCACTTCTGCATCGGGGGGCTGGGGTTCCAAACGGCTGTAGTCCACCGTGCGCTTGTCCACGCGGGCGGGGGTGCCCGTCTTTAGCCGTCCCGTTTCAAAACCAAGCTGGTTCAAAGTTTCCGTGAGGCCCACGGCGGCAAATTCCCCGGCCCGCCCCGCAGGCATGGACTTATTGCCCACCCAGATGATGCCCCCCAAAAAAGTGCCCGTGGTGAGGATGACGGCTTTGCAGGCAAACCCCACGCCAAAGTAGGTCTGGACACCCACCACTTCGTCGTTTTTGCCGAGGACGAGGTCGGTTACCATGCCCTCCCGCACCACCAGATTCTCCTGGTTCTCCACAATCTCGCGCATCACCCGTGCATATTCCCGCTTGTCGGTCTGCGCCCGCAAGGCCCACACCGCTGGCCCCCGCGAGGAGTTGAGCACCCGCTTTTGCAGGTAGGTGCGATCGGCCATTTTGCCAATTTCGCCCCCCAGGGCATCAACCTCGTGGGTAAGCTGGGACTTGGCCGGGGCACCCACCGCCGGGTTGCAGGGCTGCCAGGCGATTTTGTCCAAATTGAGGGTGAGCATCAGGGTGCGACAGCCCAACCGCGCCGCCGCCAGGGCCGCTTCACAGCCAGAATGTCCGGCACCGACGACGATAACGTCAAAGTAGTCCTGAAATTCAGTGGGCGAGGTGACAGTCATAGTGGGGCGAGTCCGGCTGGTGAATTACTAGGGTGACCGCACGGG
Organism: Synechococcales cyanobacterium; assembly: GCA_035285585.1. Taxonomy (GTDB): domain Bacteria; phylum Cyanobacteriota; class Cyanobacteriia; order CAKZMO01; family CAKZMO01; genus JAYKGU01. Next base: position 2,323 of record JAYKGU010000112.1, on the reverse strand, counting down.
ACGCACCAAAAACAGGTACGCCTCGAACCTTAATTTTAGCGGCTGATGTCGGGACGGTGGCACCATCCCTATCGAAACTAACCCCCGTGGATTATGCTCAATTTCACCCTGGATAGACGCCAAACTCCACAGTTTCACCGATGATGCAGAGCTAAGTGCTCGAGCACAGCTAATTGCATCGTAAATTATCGTATTGTTGAGGTCTATCTGATGTTTGAGGTACTGGAAGCATCTGTTAAGCCCCTCATGCTCAACATGAGAGTTCTGGAGGTTGCCTACGAACTCTACCTTTCGGCCCCCCAAAGTAGCTCTCCGGTAATTGATTTAAGAACCTTGTCGCGCCGCACCGGAAAAGGGCTGTTGGAATGCCGTAATGCTATCGTTGAAGCAAACAAGCTGGGGCGCTTTCCCGATTGTTCCTTAAAAACTTAAGTAGTTTAGAGGATGTCTGAAAAGCCATCTTTGGAGTAACAAAGCGCACTCGATCCCCCTAAATCCCCCTTTTTAAGGGAGATTTGACTCCGGCTCCCCCCTTTTTAAGGGAGGCTAGGGGGATCGCTATGTGCTCAAAATTACAGCTGGCCACTTTTCAAACATGCTCTTATGTCTACCTACTTAACACAAAGCCTAGAGCTATAAAACGCAATTAATTGTGCTTGGAAATTTATAGAGAAAACGGGCTGATCCACACCTTCGATTTCAGCTGATATGGAATTGCTATCCATACGGTATAATCTCTAAAGACATTTACTCGGATGAGCTAATAATGAAACTTCCAAATTTCATAATCATTGGCGCACCAAAGTCAGGCACAACGTCTCTAGCCGAATATTTAAAGTTTCATCCTCAAGTTTTTATGAGTTCTTTGAAGGAGTCCTATTTTTTTAATAAACAGGATGCCTATAAAGATCCTGTACGCCTGGCATCCTATTCGAAGCTGTTTGAAGAAGCTCCAGAACAGGCGATCGCCATTGGTGAAGCCTGTGCTCAATACATCTATAACCCTCTCACCCCAGGTCGCATTCATGCTCTTATTCCCGACGTAAAGTTAATTGCCATTTTACGAGACCCTGCTGATAGAGCCTTCTCGGAATACTTGATGGCCTATCGCAGTGGTAGACTAACGTCTATACCCGATGAGAAAAATATCGAAGCGTCTTTTATAGAATCTCTTAAAGATCCCGAATTAAATACAAGCAAGCGCTATTTTGCCAGCCTTCAGCCCTATTTTGAAACTTTTGACGCCGGCCAAATTAAGATTTTTTTGTTTGAAGATCTTAAGCAACGTCCAGAGGAGTTGCTCAAGGAAGTATTCGGTTTTCTTGGTATCGATAAAAACGTTAGCATTGACTTCAGCCGGAAAACATACAACAAGGGAGGTCTGCCCAAAAACAGAGCCTTATTTAGAGGCTTAGAGATATTGAGAGGTCGGGTTCGTGAGCCACTGGTCAAAATGTTGCCCCAATCCCTATACGCGAAGCTGAGGCTTGGGTATTCTTATGTAAAAGAAGCAAATTTAAAGTCTGATTCCCTCAAGCTATCCCCGGCTGGTCGAGAGAAAGTCATCGAACAGCATCGTGAAGACATCTATCAGTTGCAAAACCTGATCGGTCGGGATCTGTCCTCCTGGCTTCAGTCTTGAATACCCTCTATTCCCAATTACAGGGCCATAAATAAAAATGGTGGGGTACCCCCCGGCGGAGGCGCACCCCACCATAGCGTCGTTTAATTGTGACCACTTACTTATTGAGCTAGCCGAGAATTCCAAAGCTTTCCGGCTCGGCAAAGCATCTTTAAGCAAACTTGATATTTGAAATTTGGTTTGCGTGGTATACAAAAACTATCACAATCAGCTCCAGGGACTCTGCTATACGTATGAATGATCCAAAAGAAAGCCTCCTTGACTTGACTCGACGTGCTACAAATAGGCTGCGGATCGTAAATGTTCTCTCAGAGCGCTCCAGCAGGCAGCGCTATAGTAGGATGATGGCTGAGGTAGCAGACAAAGCTGGTGGCAATGACCATAATCTGCCGATAAGGTTTGTAATTTTCAACTACCCTCGAACGGGAAGTAACTTACTGTGTAGCTTGCTCAATCAGCATCCTGAAATCCTGTGCCACCACGAAATTTTTAATCCTGAAAGGATATACTACGCTAAGGACTTTAAAGATTATTTTCCTGAACTATCAAATGCCTCCAGGCAAGATTTTATCCGTGGTAAAGTTGGTTCTATTACCATTGGCGATCGCAACCGCTTTCCAGAAAAGTTGTTTTTGTTTGTGTGGCAGCACGCATTTGAAGCTAAAGCGGTAGGCTTCAACC
>JAYKGU010000111.1:0-10758 GCA_035285585.1 Synechococcales cyanobacterium | reverse complement strand
GCTGCCCGGAAGCCCTCACCCTAGCCCTCTCCCGAAGGGAGAGGGAACAGGAGCATTGGTTCGGCTCCCCTCGCCCTCTGGGAGAGGGGTTGGGGGTGAGGGCCACAAACTTTTGTCAGTCAATCAGCCTAATAAGTAGAACTGCATTGAAAAACGAAGGTTAGAAAACCGGGGGAGCGCCCCGGTTTTCTAACATGAATTTAATTGTGTTGACCTACTTAAGCAGAAACCTGCGCTACGTCGAAGGAAGTTCCTCCGATTCTGAAGGGGTTGCTGGATCTGGTTCCGGAGTCGGGTAGGGAGAATCCCCTGCGGTGACAGTCAGGGTGTACTGGCCCCGACCTGTGCCATCGTAGGAGTTGGCGATCGCCAAGTACGTTCCATTCTCCGGCAGGATGAGGGCCAGCCCTGAATTGCGGGTATCGGTCGTGAGGTTGTCGTTACGATCTACCACGGTGCCATCTGGCCCCACCAGAATCAGGTAGGTGTCAAAGTCGGTGCTCTCCAGACGGATGGTAATGTAGTCCCCCACCTGCCCCTCAAATGCGTATTCGTCATACAGGCTGCCGTCGGATGGAATCACGGCGTCCCCCGGATCGAGGCTGCCCTGCTCCTGGAGAATCACATCGGCGATCGCCCCCGTTCCCCAGGCAAGCACCAGACTAAGGGCGATCGCGCCACTTCCCCAAACCCGACTCCATTTCATGTGTGTCATAAAAAACTCATCCGCTTGGTTTCACAAAAATTGTCTCGATGTGGTCATTACCTTGTATTCACAAGACCCGCCCCGCATCCAGAGTGTTTCCATCCTACGTCAGCGGCTGTCCAATGCGCTGCCCTGGCCCAAACGCCGCCTGGCTAGTAATCGCTGCTTGGGAAATTTAAGCCCACAGATAGGCGATCGCTCCCTCCCTGACCCCCTAGCTTGAAAGAGCGACATGGACTGCAAACATCCGGTCTGTGCCCGAACTTTCGTATGGAGGAGAATTGTCTATGGCAACGCCTCAAAAACCTGGGCGGCCCCACGATCAGCAAAACGATCAGTGGCAGCAGGATCTGAACCCCAACCCTGGTGCGGGGCAAAATATTGGACCCAGCGGAGAACAGCCGGGGCGCTTCCATCGCACCGCTAGAGATATCAAGGATCTGCACGATCGCCTCGGCAGCTTCTCTACGGACGAATTAGAGCAAATTCCTGTCCTGGAGCCTGGGACACGGCTGGAACAGGGAGCCACCTACCTCAATCTCAACGACCCAGGCCGCCAGGAATTTACTGCCATGGGTGACATGGTGGTGGAAGCAACCAACTACCTCGTACCTAAGTCAGAGGTCGGCTACGTCCTGTGGAATCGCCTCAGAGGCGTTGACAACCCCGATCGGCTAGCAGAATCCCGCGAATCCTAAGTCCTGAATTCTGAATCCCGAATCGAAAACTGTTTGTCGCCCACCAGCTTCGGCGTTTACTTTTCTACTCAGCCTATTACCCAGCTCATTAAACCGTCTCCGCCATGCGCTCTACTGAAAAAGCCGTCCAGATCTTGCTGGCTATCATCGCCGCCCTGATGTTGCTGGGAGCTTTGCATATTTCTCGCCCGGTGACCATGCCGCTGGCGTTTGCCTTTTTCATTGCGATCCTGGTTCATCCTTTGCAAGTCTGGCTGAATCGCCGCTTACCCCACTGGCTGAGTCTGGTGCTCGTGCTGCTGGTGATCCTGTCTGTCTTGGGTATTGGCGTGGGGGCGATCGCCCTGAGCGGGGAAATTATTGAACCCAAGCTACCCCGTTACGCGGATCGACTCGAGCAACTACTGCAAACGGCCACCACATGGTTGCAAAGTATGGGATTCACTGTGGGCCAAGGCTCTACTCCGTCACAGATTCAGGAAGGGTTTAGCCAGTTTTCCTCGCAGATTTGGGGCGGTATCAAGTCTATCCTGAATCTCCTCAGCCTGCTGGTGCTGGTGATTTCGCTGCTGGCGTTGCTGCTGCTGGAGGTGGGGGAGTATGGCGATCGCGCCCGACAGGCTTTTTCCTCCCGCACCAGCGACCATCTGATCCACGCCGTTTCCAGCACCAGTGCGGCTTTACGTCGCTACCTGCTGGTCATGGCATTCACCAGTTTTCTAACGGGGGTACTCACCTGGCTGTGGTGTTTTATTCTGGGGGTAGACCTGGCCTATGTGTGGGGTTTGGTCGGCTTTGTGCTGAATTTCATTCCTACCATCGGCTCATTTATCGCCGTGGTTCCTCCCACCCTGGTGGCCATCCTTTTCCAGGGCGCTGGCATGGGATTTTTGACGTTGGCGGGTTTGGCCACTTTGCAAACCATCCTGGGTAACTTCGTCGATCCCCGACTCCAGGGGCGCTATTTGAAACTTTCACCCTTCATGGCTCTGCTGTCGATTATCTTTTGGGGATGGGTGTGGGGCATTCCCGGAGCCTTCATTGGCGTACCGATGACGGCCTCCATCGTGCTCTTCTGTGCAGAATTCAAGCCGACCCAACCCATTGCCATTATGCTGGGTGACACAGATGGGCCAGCTGTCAAGTCTTCCGAAAAGTCCAAAACCTCAGTGCGATAGTCGCTAAGACTTAGACCTGGTGGGTATCGTGGATGACAAAGAGAATCGAGCCAACGGTAAATAGCAAACTGGCTGACAGGTGCAAGACAACGTGGATAGAGAAGCCCTCCGTTAATTCGAGGAGCGCGTCCGCCTGAAAAATTAGCGAACCCATCAAAAATAACCAACTGACGAGTGTAAGCAAGATACCGTTTGCCTCCTTGTATAGCTCTACGGGCTAAGATTTGAGTGTGGAACCCTGGTGACGCGGGGGTTCCACACCTCTTGAATGTCCTAACGCGAAAGCGTAACGCCATATGCGGCTGGTGATGGCTGTTTCTCAGTTTGTAGCATTGTTAGACATCCCCCTACTGGTTGAATTCCTTCAAGAAGTTTGCATCAGTTGAATAGTTTTACCTTGGTTTGGACTGAGGTAAGCATTTGTAGCCGCCAGATCAATACTGCGGCGGCGATCGCCACAGCAATCAAAAGTCCTAACCATAAACCAACACCACCTAAATTCCATCCAAAAGCCAGCCAGTAACCACTGGTCAAGCCAATACACCAGTAGGACAGGAAGCTGAACACCAGGGGCACACGGGTATCCTGTAACCCCTGCAAAGCACCATAGGCAATTTTTTGCACCCCATCAAAGAGATGGGCGATCGCCCCCACCCGCATCATGGCAACGGCAAGCGCAACCGTAACTGTATTTTCTGGTGCAGCACTGTCGATGTAAAGCCCAATGATTTGCCGAGGAAATACTAGAAGTGCGATCGCCACCATCGCGGTCCAGGTAGCGCCAGCGGCAAGGCTCACGAAACTTGCCTGCCGAACTTCCGCCATCTGGCGCTGGCCCAGCCACTGGCCAATTCGAGCCGTTGCCGCAAAGGACATCCCCAGCGGCACCATGAAGATGAGGTTGATGGTTTGAAACACAATTTGGTGAGCGGCTAAGCTATCCGTGCCCCAGGTTCCCATCAGGTAGCTAACCGCTGTGTAGACGCCGATTTCCAGGGCAGAGAATACACCGATGGGCACCCCCAGTTTGACCAACTGCCAGAGTACTTGGGGCTTGATTTGATGCAGGCGCGAGAAAAAGCGGTAGGCTTTGAACTGCTTGCTGATCAAGAGGTAAAGCACCAGTACCCCAAACATGCCCCACAGGGTTAAAGCACTCGCCAAAGCCAATCCCGTCAGCTCCAGACGAGGAAATCCAAATTTGCCAAACCCCAGGACGTAGTTGCTGAGGATGTTGAAGCCCGTTCCTGCCACCACAATCCCCACAATGGGGCGAGCCTGGGACAGGGCCGAAACCACGCCCCGCAGCATGGCAAAGCCTAAAGCAGGAAATAATCCCCACAGCACAATATCAAGATATTCTTTAGTTAGCTTCACGGTGGTCGGCGGTTGGCCAAGCCGATGCAGTAATGGTTCCAGATGGGCGATCGCCACCATGATGGGAATGGCCAACAGCAACGACAGCCACAATCCCTGCCGGGCGACTTGCTCGATGCGAGTTTTCTTCCCCGCCCCATAGGCTTCTGCCACCAGCGGGCTGACCCCCATCACTACTCCACTCGCCGTCCATACGATTGAGAAGAAGGTAATCGAGGCCAGTGCGCCAGCCGCTAAGGTGTCTCGGCCCAAATGTCCCATCATCACGGTATCGACGAATCCTGTTGCCAGTTGGGCAACCTGGGCACTGGCTAGGGGAATGGCCAGTTGCAGAAAGGCTTTGAGTTCTGAGTGGATGCTGAACCTGCAAGCATTTAGGGTAGTCATCCCGGAAAAACCTCCAGCGTCACAATCGGTAATTTATTCAGCTACAATCACAGACTAGGGAAGCTCAAAGATTTGAACTATCAAAAATCGCCAGGATTTTCAAAATTCTGCTCTCAGTTTTGAAGGAGCGATCGCACCCATGGCTGTCTCTCAAATATTGACCGACCGAAACCCAGAGCTGCCGCTCGTCTCTAGTCAAACCCTGGGCTGGAAATCGCTCTTCGTCGAAGAGTATCAGCAGTCCTCTGGTGGCATGGCCCTAAAAGCAGAAAACGACCCCGTCATTTGCTTGAGCCTTGCGGCTCGCCCCCACCGCATCCATCAGCAGATTGGCGATCGCCACTACATCGGCCTATACCGCCAGGGTGACCTGTGCATTACGCCAGCGGGCATCCCCAGTGGCTACCGGGTAGAAGGCGACGACCACTACCTGTATGTGCAGGTTTCCTCAGCGTTTCTCCAACAGGTCGCAGAAGAGGCCCTTGACCTTGACCCAGACCGGGTAGAAGTCATGCCAGCCTTTCAGGTGCGCAATTCTCAACTGGAGCAGCTTTTGCGGCTACTGCAAACTGAGCTGCACCAGGGGGGGCGCATGGGGCGGCTCTACGTAGAGTCTCTGGCGAATGCCCTGGTGGTAAATTTGCTGCAAGACCATGCTACTTCTCAGTCCCGTGTCACTCAAGTCACGCAATATGAGGGTGGGCTGGGCGGTCGCAAACTACTCCAGGTCACTCGCTACATTGACAACGCTCTGGATCAAGACATTAAGCTGGCCGATTTGGCCCAACTGGCGGGGATGAGTCAGTCCCACTTCAGCCGACTATTCAAGCAATCCATGGGCCTGCCGCCTTACCAATACCTGCTGCAACGGCGGGTCGAGCGAGCCAAGCATCTGTTGAAAAATACTGATCAATCCTTGGTAGAAATTGCCCTGGCCTGCGGCTTCGACAGTCACAGCCATTTCAGTAAGCAATTCCGACAAATCACTGGAACAACGCCTAAAATCTATCGAGCTAGTTGAGCGATCGCCCCCTTTGTATAGCGCTACGCTTTCGTGTTAGGACGCTCCAGAGGTGTGGAACCCCTGCGTCGCGGGGGTTCCACACTTAAACCTTAGCCCGTAGGGCTATAATATTTTCCAGCCGTTGCTCCTACCTCTTTAGCAGGAAGAGCCAATGCGGAATTTGTCCCATGCTGAAAGTGCATCGATAGCAATTTCGCTCCCTAGAAAGGCGGGTTAAACCATGACTGCATTTTCAAACGGCAAACTCAACGGCAAAAGAGTGGCGATCCTGGTGGCCAATGGCTTTGAACAGGTGGAGATGACCCGGCCCCGGCAGGCCCTTGCCGAAGCGGGAGCCGAAACCCACCTGATTTCCCCCGAAGATACCCAGGTGCAGGGCTGGAACCACTACGATAAAGCCAGCCTGTTCCCGGTGGATGTGGTGCTGGACGATGCTGACCCCAACAACTACGACGCTCTGCTGCTGCCCGGTGGCACGGTCAACCCTGACCAGTTGCGCGTAAACGAAACCGCCATGCGGTTCGTGCGCAGCTTTATCGAGGCCAACAAGCCGATTGCCGCCATTTGCCACGGCCCCTGGTCACTGATTGAGGCAGATGGCGTCAAAGGCCGCCGGATGACCTCCTATCCCTCGATTAAAACTGACCTGAAAAACGCCGGAGCCAACTGGGTAGATGAAGAAGTGGTGGTGGATGGGCGACTGGTCACCAGCCGCAAACCCGATGACATCGATGCGTTTAACAGCCAGGTGATTGAGATCTTTGCCAGATCCTAGCGATCGCCCTCACTTAAAGGGCTGATTACCTGACCAATCAGGCGATCGCGTCATTCGCCAGTTCGGCTGGTTTGTTCCTGGCGCGAAGGAAAAGCGCAGTGTCTTCGCTCACCTGAAGCTGGGTAGTTAGCTCAGCTCGCCGATCGCCGGGGGAGGCGGCAAGCTCTCGCTGGGGAGGTTGGCCCTCCCATTCGCTGTCTCCGGGTTGGGGCACCAGGCGGTGGTGGGTGGCTTCAATCCGCTGAATATGGCGGAGGGTTTCGGAAGGAATGCGCCCCTGCAAAACGGTAGAGGTGCCGACAAAGAAAGTGAAGCTGATGCTGCTAAGCCGGATGCGATCGCCGTCCCGCAAGTCCACAGCGGTTCTGACCAGCTCGCCATTGACGAACGAGCCGTTGGTGCTCTCCAGGTCAATCAGGGAAAACCGCTGGCGGGCGGGGTCGTATTTGATGGCGGCGTGGCAGCGGGAGAGCCGTCCATCCGCAACGGGAATAATGGCCTGTCGTCGGTCGCGGCCAATGGTCCAGATGCCGTCTGTCGGGGCGATCGCCTGAGTTCTCCCGTGGATCAGGTTAGTGACGAGGTAGACCTCGTGGTTGAGGGCCAATCCCTGCACGTAGGGGGTGTAGGCTTGCCCGCTCCCCTGGCTGACATTCTCAAGGTTCAGAATTTCATCGAGGAGATTGCGATTTTGCTCGTAAAGCCGTAGGAATACCTGGTAAAGCCCCAGCCGCTGGCAGAGTTGAGAATTTTCATCCTCAGAAGCTTTAAATGAACCGGCGGGTGAAGCGATCAGTTCATGAATATTTAGCATAGAGACTATAAAAAAGGTTTTACGTGAATCAACCCCGTTGAAACGCAAGAAATCTCAGGGAAAAGTTTTGTTCGAAGTGTCTCCAGGGGAAGAATATTTAATAAGAGATGCAGTGGGCGACTCGTTTAACACTCAGAACTCACCTTAAGGCCTGATACAATCTTCGCCTTTAGCGGTGGCTTACGGAGATGAGAGTTATCCTCTATACCAAGATAGGCTGGGAAATTAAGGACTGTAACCGCATAATTACGAAGCCTGTCAAATGAGCAATGATTGTTTACAAAATGCTCGTATCTATTCCCAAGCCGATGACATAATGTCCCGTTGATTCTGCCAGCCGGAACGTCTTCGTGTATACTCGAAAGCCAATAAGACCACTTTAAGTACAGGGGGCTGTCGGCCAACAACTCCCCTGTTGTAGTCCTCCAGGCTTAGGAGATTTCCAGGGAAAAATTTACCTTCGGTTAAACGGTTGCTAGGGGCAAATGGCCATTTGCCCCTACGTCGTCTGGTAGGACATTTTCCAAAATCTCCTTAGGTTTGTGAGAATCCAGGAGTCAGAATTCAGGAGAGAGCTGGCTTCTGGCTCCTGAATTCTATTCTTGGGAAAGTGTCCCGCTTTACGTTGATCCCCCCAGGGCGTAAGGCTACATTCATAAATTGCGACGAATTCGCTGAGACATAGGTGAATCCAGGCAATCAAGCATATTCCTTTATGAACCAAATTCCCGATCCCCCGCTGAACGTCACTGCCACCGATGAGGTTGTTCCCCAGCCCCAGCCCCAGATCCCGACCGCCGCTTCTCCCCCAACCCGCTGGGGCAGTATCTGGTGTCATGCCCTGGTACTGGCCCTGCTGATGTTTTGGGGAAGGGGGGTGTCCTGGCCCCGATTTATCCAGCAGCCCTATCAGACCACCGTCGGGAGTGGGGTGTCCCCTGCCCTGGTCATGACGGAGGGCGACCCGTACGTACGGGCGCTGATGCGCACCATTTCGGTGAGTGAAGCAAACGGTTCCTCACCCTACTCCATGCTGTACGGCGGCAGCCATGTTTCAGATCTCAGTCGCCACCCCAATCGCTGCATTCCTATTGTCATTGGTCCCAATGCGGGCAATTGCTCAACGGCGGCAGGGCGCTATCAGTTTTTGAACGTCACCTGGTGGGAAAAGGCGCAGCGCTACCATCCAAAACGGCCAGGCTGGTTTGGGGGCGGCACCTACAGCTTTGAGCCGGAATTTCAAGACGCAGTGGTTTACGCATGGCTTACGGATAAGAGCGCCTGGGGAGCCGACATTCCCAGCCTGCTGCGCCAGGGCAAAATTCACACGGTTCTGCGGATGCTGTCGGGCACCTGGACGAGTTTGGGCTATGGCATTGAAACCAATTCCCTCTCGGCAAGTTTGCCCAACGTCTACCAGGTTCTTCTGCAGGAGGAATTGGGGCGGTGACTCGATTCCTCCTGCCCTACTTAAATTAAACCTGCTGCATCTCCCGATCTTTGACAGGCACCATTTCGCCCCGGTGGAGTCGCCGCATGTAGCTTTTCAGGTCTAAAGCCACCTGGTTGGAGAGTAGGTAGGCTCCCAGCAGGTTGGGAAACGCCATTGCCAGGAGCATCCCGTCACTGAAGTCGATCACCGCCGTGGGGCTGGCCACCGAACCAATGAAGATGGCCAGCAAAAACAGGACTTTGTAAACCAGCAGGCTCCGGTCCCCAAACAAGTAGCTCCAGGAGCGCTCGCCATAATAGCCCCAGGAGATCATCGTAGAGAAAGCAAAGAAAAAGACCGATAGCGCCAGGATGGAGGGGAACCAGCCAATCACCGTTCCAAATGCGGCTGAGGTTAATTCTGCACCACCCAGTTCGGCAAACTGTGGGTCGGCATAGACGCCGGTGATGACAATGACGAGAGCCGTCATGTTGCACACTACGATGGTGTCGATAAACGGCTCTAACAGGGCCACAATGCCTTCCCGGACGGGTTCTTCGGTGCGGGCAGCGGAATGGGCGATCGCCGCCGAGCCAATTCCCGCTTCATTGGAGAAAGCCGAGCGCCGCAGACCTTGCACAATCACGCCAATCACGCCGCCACCTACGGCCTGGGCCGAAAAGGCTTTGGAGATAATTGTGCCCAGGGCGGCGGGAATTTCCGTGAAGTTGACCAGCAAAATCCACAGGGACGCCACCACATAGATTACGCACATGGCCGGGACGATGGTGCCCGCTACCATGCCGATGCGCTGGATGCCGCCGATGATCACCAGCGCCACCAGAGTCACCAGAATCAGGCCGTACAGCCAGCCCGGAATGGGAATCACGCTGGAAACGGCTCCATAGGACTGATTGGACTGGAACATGCTGGCTCCCCCCATGGCCCCGCAGATGGCCAGGAACGAAAACAGGAGCGCCAGCACCCGGCCAAAGGCGTGGTACCCCATATCCGCCAGACCTTTTGACAGATAGTACATGGGACCGCCAGAAACCGTGCCGTCAGCGTGGGTCACCCGGTACTTCTGCCCCAGGGTACACTCTACAAATTTGCTGCTCATGCCGAAAAAGCCCCCCAGGGTCATCCACAGCGCAGCACCCGGCCCGCCTAACGTAATGGCGATCGCCACCCCCGCAATATTCCCCAGCCCAACGGTGGCCGATAGGGCTGCCGCCAGCGCCTGAAAGTGGGACACCTCTCCGACTTCGTTGGGATTGTCGTATTTGCCCCGTACCACATCAATGGCGTGGCGAAAGGCGCGGATGTTCACAAAGCCCATGCGCAGGGTAAAGAAAACGGCCCCCGTAATGAGCCATAAAACAATCAGGGGAAAACCACCGATCTCAAAAAATAGAAAGCTAAAGATGACTTCGACGAACCTTGAAAAACCTGCATTCAAGCTACTCAGCGCACCGCCCCCCTGGGCTTCTTCCTGGGCGATCGCCACCGATGGAATGGCCAGGAGGAACAAAACTAAAAGACTAATCTTTCTCATCATTTATTGACATTGGATGCGATTTCAACCTTCACAATCTAACGAAAGATGAAACTGGAGATTGTTATCAATTAGACGATTAAGTAGAACTGCATTGAAAAACGAAGGTTAGAAAACCGGAGGAGCGCCTCGCCGGGCCGCTCCCCCGGTTTTCTAACATGAATTTAATTGTGCTGACCCACTTATCCCCAAATTTTCCCAATGTTGGCGATCGCACGTATGAACCATTTTGAGGAGATTTCTAAAGATGGTTCTACCCAAGGACATAGAGACAAATGTCTATTTGCCGGGTATGTATTGAAGTCGAGAAATTCTGGTTGGATAGGGAGCCAGAATCCTGACTCCTGACTCACGTCATAATGCGAATTAGGAACCGAATGCCCCGTAGCGCCAGCATCCTGCTGGCTGGCGTCGTCACACCGCAGGCTGGAAGCCCGCGCTACGCAAGGATTTGAGATAACTCACATCAGGCGTGATTCCTGACTCCTGACTCCCGACTCCTGAATTCTATTCTTGGCAAAGCTTCCTGCCTTAAGTTGATACCCCATTTGCCCTTACCAAGCGTTTATCCAGGGGTGATTTTTCCCCCAGGAAACGCCTGAGTTGGTCCTGTGGTAACCGTCCCCAGAACTGGATGCAGGTGCTGCCAAGCACAATAGTTGGCTAACACCTAAGGCATGGGCACCTGGCTAGGTCTGCGGAACCAAAGACGGTGAGGGTTGCCCAACTCGATAGGCCCGACAGGCTTGGGTGAGAAACTCCAAAATGTTGCGCTGCTGCGCCTTCAAAGAGGTGCTCACCGTCAGCATGCG
>JAYKGU010000110.1:0-7079 GCA_035285585.1 Synechococcales cyanobacterium | reverse complement strand
CCGTAAAACTCCGCTACGGAAGGCGCAAAAATGGCATCTACACCAGCATTCTCACAGAGCTGGCGATCGGCGTCGAGGGTGCGGGGATACCGATCCAGGTCTTCGTGGGGGCCAAACTGGAGCGGGTTGACGAAAATACTGACCACCACCAGATTATTTTCTCGCCGTGCCCGGTGGATGAGGCTGAGATGCCCTGCATGCAGCGCCCCCATAGTTGGCACCAGACCAACCGTAAACCCAAATGCCGACGGCAGATCGTCGGAGGATCGTGGGGTCGGCAGAAAAGGTTCCCGCCTGGAACGACTCAGCTCTAGATAACGACGCAGACCAGCAGTCGTGTGGAATAAGTACACCTGCGCTCCACCCGTTAACTCAACTCTTGCCTATGTTAGTCTACAAATACAAATCTCTTCACAATTTTGCTGAGATTGATATCACCCAGATAACTTTTTTAACTTATGAGGGGTCTGGGGAGCGGTCAGTCCCACGTCGTACCTGAAAGGTCAGCGTCGGGAGAATGCCACCACTGGAAAATTTAGTGGGCCAGTGGGACACTAAGGAGATTTTTGAGAATGATCCTACCGGACGATGTAGGGGCAAATGGCCATTTGCCCTTACCAAACGTTCAACCGAGGGGAAGGTTTTTCCTGGAAGTCTCCTAAATAACCTGTAATTATCTGACTTGTAGGGGCACGGAATTCCATGTCCCTGCCCCAGGAATTTCACCTTATTAAATCCATGATCCTGAGAACGGAATTGCGCAAATTTTATTTTTCCTAAGCATGGAGGTACTGAGATGGCTAGAAGAAAAAGAAGCTCCCAGGTGTTAGAAAAGGCGGAACGTCGTTTCTCGGGAATGCAGTCTGTGGCGGAAGAGATTGACTTTGGCAACGAACTGACCATGGCGGCATACGCAGCCCTGATTGAGACGATGCGAGAAAAGCTCAATGCCTATAATCGGGCGCTGTCAGTAGTGGACGGGGCGTATAATGAAATGCTGGCCGTAGAGCGGAAGCTAATGGATTTTTCAGACCACATGCTATCGGGGTTTGGCGTGCGCTATGGCAAAGATAGCTCTGAATACGAAATGGCGGGAGGACGGCGCAAGTCTGAGCGACAGAAGCGGACGCGACGGGTCAATGGAAACCTAGACCTGGCCCAGGGCTTATAGCGTATCTGGGTCTACGCCCAGCTCCTACAGCTTTTCCATCAGGCGAGCCGAGCAGCTTCTCCTGCTCGGCTTTAATGTCAATTACTTTTTTTTGATAGGATTTTCGATCTACTGGGACTCCGTAACGCAGTTTTCATCACCGTTGTGAAGAAGACCCATCAAAAGTTTATAATTTTACTTCTCCTTCTTACATTTAAAGCTGATATATTCTCTCATGAGTGCATGAATTCTTAAGCATGTAGATGTTAATATTGCATTGCTCCACTTAAGCTACGTATGTAGCGCTGCTGCTAGACCTCAGTAAATCTTGAGAGTATGGCCGCTACTTTTGGGGAGATTTATAAGTACTCTCTTCTTAAGGTTACTCGCATCTACCGAAGCATCCGTGCAGGTCGACTTCCTCGGAGGTTCTTCGGAATTCATGATTTACTCCATCGCGCTGCAACTGCAGCAGTATTTTGCGATTATTCGAAAACAGCAGTTTTCAGGTGCGTTACGGACGCTCTCGCCTTCAGGAGAAACCTGGGAACTCTATTACTTAATGGGACGGCTCATCTGGGCAAGCGGTGGGCGGCACCGACTGCGGCGGTGGCAGCGCCTGCTCGCGCCCCTGGTTAAAGACTTCAACCCCGACTGGGTTACTATTCGCCAGCACCACCTCTCACAGGTGTGGGAGTATCGGGTACTTTTGGCCCTGATGAAGCGTCGGACAATTCAGCAAGAGCAGGCCATTCAGGTTATTCAGCAAGCGATTTCTGAAGTTCTGTTTGACATTCTCCAGAACGCCACCCAGGTTGAGATGGATAACAGCGTTGCTGACCTCATCAAGGGTTTGGGTAAAGTGATGGTGGTTCTCAATGCAGAGGAGCAACTGGAGGACGTGCGTCGAGATTGGGAAACCTGGGTTCGACTGGGGCTTGACCCCTATTCCCCCAACCAGGAACCCATCTTTGCCGACCTCAAAGCTTTTGAGGCGCAGGTTTCTCCTGAAACCTATACAAAGCTGGTAAAGATTGTCCATAAAGACCTGTCCCTGCGTGAAATGGCCAGTCGGCTGGGTGTTCCTCTACCGACGCTAACCCGCTCATTAGCGCCGTTCCTCCGCCGAGGTCTCATTCTTCTCAAAGATCTGCCTGACCTTGGTGTTGAGCCGGTGGCCTCTGTTGAGCATCACTTACCAGACCAGTCGCCGGTGTTGGCGGGCGATCGCCCCCTGGATCCCGTTATCGTCTGCATTGATGACAGCCCTTCAATCTGCCAGAATATGCACAGAATTCTTACCCAGGCAAAGTATCGGTGCATTTGCATTCAAGATCCGCTGGAAAGCATTCTTACCCTGATGGACATCAAGCCCCATCTGATCTTTCTAGATCTGGTGATGCCGGTTGCCAACGGCTATGAAATCTGTGCTCAAATTCGTCGAATCTCGGCTCTCAAGTCCATTCCTGTGGTCATCCTGACCGGCAACGATGGCATTGTCGATCGGGTGCGGGCTAAGCTGGTGGGCGCTTCCGACTTTATGGCTAAGCCCATTCAACCCACTAAAGTTTTGACAGTGGTGCAGCGCTACCTGTCCCAAACACCGTTCCCCAAAATACCGCAAGCATCACCACCGCAAGCACCGTCACCGCAAGCACCGTCACCACCTCCATCTAACTTCACGTCTACACCGCCTCAGCCTGGGCACAACTCCTCTTCTTTCCTCATTGATAAAACCTTTGTTCCATTACCTCATTGAGAGACTATGAGTACTATCCTGCTAGTTGAAGATAGCCTGACCGAAGCAAATATTATGGCGCGCTGTCTGCAAGAGGCGGGCCTGCGCGTGGTGACGGTTTACAGTGGCGAAGATGCCCAGGCCCATCTGGCTTGTCGAGTGCCTGACTTGATTTTGCTGGATGTCATCCTGCCCGGTCAGAGTGGGTTTGAGCTATGTCGAAGCCTGAAAGCTGACCCACGAACGGGATGCATTCCCGTAGTGTTGTGTTCTACTAAGGGAACGAATGCCGATCAGATCTGGGGCCAGATGCTGGGGGCGGACGCCTATTTGTCTAAACCTGTGGATCGGCAAATCCTGGTACAAACTATTCAAAAACTTATTTCATCAAAGTCTCACGGTTAAAGATATCGATGCAGTCCCTTGAAGAAAAGTCAATTATTGCACTTGCCCGCCAGGGAGACGCCGGGGCGATCGCCCTGATGCTGAACTACTACTTCAGTGCCCACCAGATTAATACCACAGTGAGCTGGTTGGGAGACAATCTGTCTATTCTGCTGCAGGGGCAACAGGTACCGAACCAGGCCCAGGTTCTCTCGCCGATTCAATACGTCCTCAAAAAGCTCAGTTTGCCCAATCTGGCCCAGGCGCGCGTCTACGGTCAACAGCAAGGGCAAAACCAGCCCGCTTGGCAGGACACTATTACCTATCAATCAAACTATCAATCAAACTATCAATCAGACCGTTCCAAATCGGTCGATCCATCTGCCTTCAGGGCGTGGCTCAACCAGGGTGCGGTGACGCCACCGCCTTCTTTGTCTATTCCCCTGTCCCCATCTTCCACTGATTTTCAGCGGTTTTTGAGGTTTAACCTGGTGAATCGACAGACCGCTTTGATTCCCCTCCAGCAAATTCGTGAGGTGATTCAAATTGCGCCGCCGGATATTCTGCCCATTCCCCAGATGCCCGATTGCGTGATTGGTGTTTGCAACCACCAGGGCAGTGTTTTATGGCTGATTGACTGCAATCTGCAGATGGGTTTACCATCGGTCTTGATAGAGGGCAGCGCTCCTACTTTAACAGTGGTTGTGATGCAGCAGGAGTCTCGCAGTCTGGGGCTGGTGGTTCCTTGCGTGATGGGCATTGAAACCTATGGCAAAGCACAGATTTTACCCCCAGACAAAGAGCGGTTTTCGCCCAGCCTGCGGCCTTTTCTGGGTGGGTGTTTAGCCAATTCCACCAGTCCTATTTTAAGCGTCGCTGCGCTGATGAAGGTGCCGGTGGGTGATGCTGACGCTTTAGCGTAGCTTTGGCGTCAGCCATACCCCCAGGGCTATTGTTGTGACGCTATATCCAGCCTATTTCAAATATTCTTCAAACAGTTAGCAACTAAGAAACTATGACCCGTTTTCAACCCCCAAACCACTCTGTCCATCTAAAAAACCAGCAGGATTTGTTTCAGGAATTTGAAAATAGTTGGGAAAATGGCAATTCTCCGGGCCTCCCATCTTCCGAGTTGGTAGCAGGGAGCAATGGCGATCGCCCCCCGTCCATAACTGATGATCTGGAGCAGGAGATTGAACGAATCACAGCGGCGGTAATTGCCCTGGAAGAGCACGCCAATAAGGGAAATGGGGCCGCCCCCGAACTACAGCAGAGCGTTGAGCAGATTTTGCAAAGCTGTCAGGGATTGGCGGGGCAGTTGAATCTGTCAGTGGCCAAAAACGATCAGCAATCGCTGCAGTGGCTTTATCAGCAGAGCGATCGCATCACTGCCCAGATTCGCGAGAGCCAAACATCAGATGCGGTGTTTGAAGCGGTGGCCCGTATCCTCCAGTCCATTCTCCAGGCAGATCGGGTGCTGGTTTATCGGTTTGATGGCGATGAGGCTGGATGTGTGGTGGCGGAAGCGCTGTTAACAGGCTGGACGCCCAGTTTAGGAGAAACACTGCCCGCTGTGGTATTTGGTCCAAAGGCAAGGCAGCAGTATTTAGCCCAGCCGGTGGTGGCGATCGCCGATGGGCAGCAGGCCCACCTATCCCCCTATCAGCGCCAGCTATTTGAGCGGTTTCAAATTCAATCTAGTCTGAGCTGCGCCATTGCTACGGGCGATCAGGTGTGGGGCTTGCTGGTGGTGCAGCAGTGTCGGCAACCTCGGGTTTGGCAACCTGTGGAGGTGGGTCTGGTGCGGTTGGTGGCCCGAGAAGTGGCGATCGCCCTGCATGTTAACCGCACCCAAGCCCAGGCCCACAGCGCTGAACAGTGGAGTCAGAGCAGCCTGCAACTCATCTACCGGGTCACCAGCCGCACCCTGGAAATGTCCCGTGAAGCCATTTCCGTCGAACGCATTCTAGGATTTACCTGCCGAGAACTGCGCCGCCAGCTTCAGGCAGATCGGGTGGCGGTCTATCGGTTCAATGCCGACTGGAGTGGTCAATTCGTCAGTGAAGACAAGGGCGGTGAGTGGGTGCCCGTGGTGGAAGCTGGCAGTCTGCTGGCTGACCGTGATAGTTATTTGCAGGAGACCCAGGGCGGGCGCTATCGCAATAATGAAAGCTTCCGCGTGGACGACATTTATGTGATGGGCCATGCCGATTGCCACATTCAAATTTTGGAAGAGTTTCAGGCCAGAGCCTATGTGCTGGCTCCTATTTTCAGCGGGCCGCAGCTTTGGGGACTGCTGGCTGTCTACCAGAACACGGGGCCGCGCCAGTGGCAGGATCGGGACGTAGACCTCACGATGGAGGTGGCGGCCCAGCTGGGTCTGGCGCTGCAGGAGGCCAGCTACGCCCGCAGCTTGAAGCTGAAGATTGTGCGGGAAGCGTTTGTTAGCCGGATCGTTGACCGCATCCGTCAGGGAGCCGAAATGGTGGATCTGTCCCAATTTGTCTGTCAGGATCTGCGTCAGGTGCTGGAGTGCGATCGCGTCGCTGTCTACCGCTTTAATCCTGACTGGACGGGGGAGTTCATCGCTGAATCCGTTGCCGATCCCTGGATCTCAGTGCTGGACTTGCAAACCCGCAACTCACGAGTAGTAGACAATATCACAGACTGTAGCGCCCGTGACCTTGCTATTGACACCCTGCAGATCAGTCGGCTTGGAGATACTTACATCCGGCAAACCCAGGGACGGGCGCTGACCGACCGCAACCCCTTTTTCCGGGCCACCGCCGATATTTATGCTGAGAATTTCTCCCCCTGCTATATCGAGGTGATGGAAGCCTACCAGGTACGGGCCTACGTGATCGGTATCATCTATCAACCTACGGGCAAGCCCTGGGGAATGTTGGCCGCCTACCATTGCTCAGTGCCCCGCCGCTGGGAAACATCTGAAATTGACCTGGTGGTGCAGGTCAGCAATCAGTTGACCATCGCCGCAAGACAGGCGGAAGACGCCCGCAATCTGTCGCTGGCCCTGGAGCGAGAAAAGGCAATCAACAAAATTGTGGATCGCATTCGCCAAAAAACTGACGTTGTTGATATTGCCCAGTACATTTGCCAGGAGCTGCGGCAAGCAATTCGGTGCGATCGCGCCGCTGTCTATCGTTTCAACCCCGACTGGACTGGAAGATTTATTGCCGAGTCTGTCGGCAGCGGCTGGGTATCGGTGATGGATTTGCAAAATCGCAACCAGTTGATTATGGACAACATCACGGAGTGCAGCACCCGTGATTTGGCCAAACCCGACTCCCAAAATAGCTTGCGAGCGGATACCCAAATTCGGCAAACCCAGGGCGGCACTCTGCGGGATAACAATCCCTTCTACCGCCTGACCAATAATATCTATCAAAGTAACTTCTCGCCCTGCTACATTGATGCCCTGGAGGCTTACGAAGTCAAAGCCTATGTCATTGGCATCATCTACGACAAGGGAGGCAAACCCTGGGGCTTGCTGGCCACCTACCAGTGTGCTGCGCCCCGCAATTGGACGTCTTCCGAAGTCGACATTGTGGTGCAGTTGAGCAGTCAGATGTCCATTGCCGTGCAGCAGGCCGAATATATCAAGGAGCTTGAGGAAACCTCCCGTCAGCTCGCAGAAACCGCTGACCGGGAAAAGCGGGAGCGGGAAGAACTGCAGCAGCAAATCATTCAAATTCTCACCTCGGTGCGTCCGGCCCTGGATGGCGACCTGACAGTGCGGGCACCGGTGACCGAAAACCTGGTGGGTACGGTGGCCGATGCCTACAACAA
>JAYKGU010000109.1:0-10484 GCA_035285585.1 Synechococcales cyanobacterium | reverse complement strand
ACCCTCATTCTGCCGTAGGATGGGTTAGCGCCAGCGTAACCCATCGCAACCCTTACTGGTGTTGGGTTAACTCCTTCGGAGACGCTATGCGAACGCGTTGCTCAACGCCAACCTACATCGGATCTTTATGTCAGTCAACCTGGATTGATGGACAAAACTTTTGAAGCCCTCACTTTGCCGCAGGCTGGATATAGCCTAACGGCATGGCTACGCTAAAGCGCCTTACAGTGGGACGGTAGTACAGCCTGTTGATGTTACGGACGGAGTTGTGATTGTTACCAGTTGCTTTAGCGAGGTTCAAAGTTTACTCGTAAGTTTTGCTACGGACTCCCTCACCCTAAAACAGAACTATTTTGCTCTCGTATCTTTTTCGACTATACCGTGAAGTTGCGGACGTTTATTCTTCGATCCCTCGGAATTTACCGAATCTTCAATTTCGCCTCCGAACCGGAAGTTACAGCCTGCAAGCCGCCTGTTTACCTGGGGGCGATCGCCCAGATTATGATTCTTTAAGCGTTTGAGCGATCGCCCCCAGGTAAACTCCCGAATTGCTCCCGAAGCTTAAATTTATTTTTTAGCTGGACACGGGGTGGATTAATCCGCAAATCTACGGTTTCCCAAAATTAGCTACTATGATACCTAGCTCAGGTGTTGCGACGAGTCTGCTAAGAACCTATTTGCACATCCTAAAAGAATTCGCTGGGGTCTGCTTTGATGATGAAATGAAAGGTTGTGCCCACCCCATCCTGAGATTCTGCCCAGATACGCCCACCGTGGTTTTCCACAATTTTTTTGCAGGTCGCCAGACCAATGCCATTGCCGGAATATTGCTGATCTTCGCGGTCAACGCGCTGAAACATCTCAAAGATGCGGGTACGGTGTTCGGGTGGAATACCGATGCCGTTGTCATGGATGCCAAACTGCCAACCCTCCTCTACCTGTTCTACCGACACGCGAACCTGGGGCGACACCCCAGGACGAACAAACTTGATGGCATTGCTGATCAAATTTTGGAAGAGCTGCACCAACTGCATTTCGTTGCCTTTGATGGTGGGCAGAGGGTCATAGGTGAGGGTGGCTTGCCTGGTGGCGATCGCCTCATGGAGGTTTAGCGCTACCTGCTTCAGCACCCGCTGGCAGTCCACCGTTTCATTGAGCGTTACCTGGTTGCCTGCCTTCGCATAAAGCAGCAGGTCGCGGGTGAGCTTCTGCATTCGCTCTCCGGCTTCCTCAATGGAGGTGATGTAGCTCCGGAGCTTGTCATCCAGGTTTCCCTGGTAGCGCAAACGCACCAGCTTGGCAAACCCGATGATGCTTTGCAGCGGCTGCTGGAGGTCGTGGGAGACCACTGAGGCAAACTGCTCCAGCTCCCGGTTAGACCGAGCTAATTCCTCGTTTTGCAGCATGAGGTACTGCTGGAGACGCCGCAAACGGAGCTGGTTTTCCACCCGCGCCAGCACCTCCGCCGCTTGAAACGGCTTGGTAATATAGTCAACTCCTCCAGCGTCAAAGGCTTTCACCTTGTCAGCCACATCATCCAAAGCGCTAATAAAGATAACAGGAATTTTGCTCGTTTTGGGACTGTCGCGGAGTTGCTGACAGACTTCGTAGCCATCGATCTTCGGCATTTTAATATCTAGCAGAATCAGATCGGGTGGGGCTGCCTGGGCAGAGGCTAACGCCATTGCCCCATCCAGTGCTTTGCGAACGCCATAGCCCTGCCGCGTCAGGAGCATAGATAGAACCCGCAAATTGTCAGGTGTATCATCGACAATCAGCACGTCGCCTCTGACGTTTTGAGTAAAGTCAAACTGCATATTTTATAAAAGCAAAATAAAGCCAATATTCTGATGGGAAAACAGCGCGAGACAATCTGCAGAAAGTAGTAAGTGGTACAGGACTTACGCATTGCGGGCGACGTCCTGGCGCGTTTGGGTGTTTTTTGGGGCGCTGCGCGCCGGCAAAACCAACAAACGGCGTAAGTCCTATGCTAGAAAAGCAAGAATGGGGTAGATAAGATGCAAACAGGTGTGTCAGTGGGAGGTCAACCCCGTTGAAAGTCGATAAAGAGATGGGGTCGATCTGTGCAAAGTCAGCAAAGTATGAGGTAACCGTCATCTGTCATCTGTCGCGGGATTGAATTTAACATACCCGGAAGCTGAATGATATCTACGATAGCCCTTAACACACCGACTCGCTATCAGGGAATACGGCCAAAGACGGTTGTTTTTTCGTTCTTTTGGGGAGTAAGCCCCTCGTTTCTTGCTGATCCTTGCAGTTCTTGCCATATTCTCTAAACTTGATGGCTAGATAGCGTTCTCAGTAGGGGTGATCTTACCGCCATGTATTTGCCTCCTGGCCCTCGTTTGCCGTCGCTGGCTCAGACGGCTGCCATGATTGCCCAGCCCACCTCATTCTTCGATCGCTGTTTGCAGCGGTATGGAGATGCGTTTACCCTGCGGGTATTGGGGCCAAAATCACCTCCCGTAGTATTTTTCAGCCAGCCTGAGGCGGTTCAGGCGATCTTTACCACGCTGGCCCCCCATCTGGAACTGGGTCGGGTCACCCACGTCTTTCGTCCCCTGGTGGGAAGCGAGTCCATGATTATGCAGGAGGGCGATCGCCACCGCCAGCAGCGCCACCTGCTGATGCCCGCCCTCCACGGAGAGCATCTGGACAGTTACGGGCAACTGATTCGGGCGATCGCCACCCAGGGCATTGCCGCCTGGGCACTAGGGCAGACGGTATCCTTTCGTCCCTGGATGGCCCACATTTCCCTGGACATCATCATGCGGGTGGTGTTTGGCCTCCAGCCCAGTCCCCGCTATCGCGCCCTGCGGGCTTTGCTGGACGAGCTGCTGGAGGCGATTACCGACCCGCTCTACTCCGTGCAGTTTTTTCTGCCGCCCCTCCAGCAGGACTGGGGAACGTGGAGTCCCTGGGGGCGCTTTGTGCGGCGACGGGCGCAGATCGACGCCATCCTGTTTGCTGAAATTCAAGACAAGCGCCAGTCCCAAAAGAATGGGGCCGCCGCGACGGACGGCACCAGCGTCCTGGATCTGCTGCTGGCAGTCAGGGACGACGCCGGACAGCCCCTGGGCGACCAGGAACTCCGCGACCAGCTCATGACCCTGCTGCTGCTGGGCCACGAAACCACGGCCTCGGCGCTGACCTGGGCACTGTACTGGATTCACCGGGAAGGGGGGATGCGCGATCGCCTGGTGGCCGAACTCAGTGCCCTGGGGGACGATGCCGACCCCACCGCCATTAACCAGATCCCCTACCTGAACGCCGTTTGCCAGGAAGCCCTGCGGCTTTATCCCATCGCCCTGATTGCCCAACCGCGCCGGGTGCGATCGCCCATCGAGCTAGCAGGTTACGAGTTCCCATCCGGCAGCGTTCTGGTGCCCTGCATCTACACCGCCCATCGTCGCCCGGATGTGTATCCAGAGCCGCTGGCGTTCCGACCGGAGCGGTTTCTGGAGCGGAAGATTTCTCCATACGAATATTTCCCGTTTGGCGGCGGCAGTCGCCGCTGCATTGGCATGGCCCTGGCCCTGTACGAGATGAAGCTGGTGCTGGCGACGGTGCTCACCCAGGTGCGGCTCTCCCTGGTGCATCCTGACCAGCCGGTATACCCGTTTCGGCGGGGGATTACCTTTGTGCCTCCGGCCAGGTTAGCCCAGGCAAAGGTGGAAGAGCGGCGATCGCCCCCCGCCATCGCGAACCTGGCCGCCGGACAGGCTGGAGGATAGTTTGTAGGGGCAAATGGCCATTTGCCCACGCAGATTTCGTTTTCATAAGTTTTCTCACGGATTTCGGCCAATTGTTAAGCCAGAATTGCATTGTGTTAACCCGCAATTTCACAATGCAAGGGAATGTTAACCTGACCGGCAGCGGCTCAGCGCGGTTGACCGGCGGTTGTATATGCTGATTGTGATGCGTGGCTTAACAACCCCTTAAATTCCCATGACCATTGCGCCGTTGAGACCGTTTTCCTCCACTATCCCTGACAATTTGCGTGAATTTGTTGCCGTTGTTCGTCAGGCGATCGCCCCATCGGTCTCCGCTGAAGCCCAGCCACCATCCGCCCGGCCACTGGCGGTCGTAGACAATGCTCCCCAGCTGGTGAGCATTGCCCTGCCCCTGCCCGGCATCGACCCCCTGCGGGCGCTGGCCCAGGTGGACTGGCAGCACCAGCCCCATTTCTTTTGGGAGCAGGGCCAGAGCGGGGAATCTCTGGTGGCTATCGGGCAGGTGCTGGCGGTGCCGCTGACGGGGGGCGATCGCTTCCAGCAGGCGCAGGGGGTGGTGGAACAGTGGCTCCAGTCGGCGGTGGTGGTGGGGGCAACGGAGCGGCCCTTTGCAGGCCCCCACTGCATCTGCCGCTTCACGTTTTTTGACCAGACCCTGCATAGCGGGCCGTTCCCATCTGCCAGCCTGTTCATTCCCCGCTGGCAGGTGGCCCAGCGATACGACCAGGGGGTGTTTGTGATGAACCTGCCCCGGTCGCAGTTTGCCCAGGTGGAGGATCGCTGTGCCGAGGCGTGGCAAATTTATCAGTCACTGCGGCGGTTGGACACGACTTTGGGCGATCGCCCCAGCTCCGCAGTCAAACCTTTCCCCCTCCTCTGGCAGCGAGAGATGGCGGGCCTGTCTCCGGCGATCGCCCTGCCCGCCGCCGTCCGCCAGCAGTTTATGCGATCCGTGGCGGCAGTGCTGCGGGACATTGATGCGGGCCTGCTGCACAAAGCCGTCCTGGCCAACGTACTGGATCTATCGCTGACCGCCCCCTGCCGCCTGGTGTCCACGTTGCAGCGACTGCGCCAGCTCCACCCCGACTGCCACCTGTTCTCCACGGGCAACGGGAACGGCCAGATTTTCCTGGGGGCCAGCCCCGAACGGCTGCTCAGCATTCGCAACCGGGATTTGCAGACGGAGGCGATCGCCGGATCCGCCCCCCGAGGTTGCACCCCCCTGGAGGATGCCCGCCATGCCCAGTCCCTGCTGCACAGCCCCAAGGAACTCCTGGAACATCGGCTGGTGGTGGACTACATTACCCAGCAGTTGGAAAATTTAGGACTCAGCCCGCAGCGATCGCCCCTCCCCGGCCTGCGCCAGCTCGCCAATATCCAGCACCTGCAAACCCCCATCTGTGCCCATTTGCCCCAGAAGGTGCACCCCCTGGAGGTGGTGGCCGCCCTCCACCCCACCCCGGCGGTGGCAGGCGTCCCCCAGCCCGCTGCCTGTCGTCTGATTCAGCAGTATGAACCGTTTGAGCGATCGCTCTACGCCGCCCCCCTGGGATGGATCGACCCCCAGCACAACAGCGAATTCATCGTCGGCATCCGCTCCGCTCTGGTGAGCGATCGACAGGTGCGCCTCTACGCCGGAGCAGGCATCGTCAAAGGCTCCAACCCCCAGCGGGAGCTATCGGAAATCGAGCTAAAGCTCCAGGCCCTGCGCTCCATGCTGCTTTGAAGAGTTTTGAGTTTTGGGTTTTGGGTTTTGAGTTATTCAAAATGCACGTCTACGTGAATTCCTCAGAACCTTGCGTCGCGCGGGCTTCCAGCCTGCAACGGGGTGATGGGAGCAAGCAAGATGCTTGCGCGACGGGACGCAAATCCAAAATCTAAAATCCAAAATCTAAAATCCAAAATCCCCCCAGGTCAACAAATCCTGGGAAACTTAACGCCCCATTCCACAGCGATGGGCAAAAAAGCCTCTACAATAGTTCCCGACCTGACGCGGTTGCCACCGGGCAGCCCATCAGGAATACTTGAAACCGTTCATCGCTGGACAGGACCCTATGCCACGCCGTAACGACCTGCACAAAATTCTGCTCATTGGCTCTGGGCCGATCATCATCGGTCAGGCCTGCGAGTTTGACTATTCCGGCACCCAGGCCTGCAAAGCCCTGCGGGACGAAGGGTACGAAGTGGTGCTGATCAACTCCAATCCAGCGACCATCATGACCGACCCGGAAACCGCCGATCGCACCTACGTGGAGCCACTCACCCCGGAAATGGTGGAGAAAGTGATTGCGGCGGAGCGCCCCGACGCCCTGCTGCCGACGATGGGCGGCCAGACGGCCCTCAACCTGGCGGTGACCCTGGCGAAGAACGGCACCCTGGATCGCTACGGCGTCGAGCTGATTGGGGCCAAGCTGGAGGCCATCGAGAAAGCGGAGGATCGCCGCCTATTTAAAGAGGCGATGGAGAAAATTGGGGTGGCGGTGTGTCCCTCGGGGCTGGCCCAGACGATGGATGAGGCACGGGCGATCGCCCAGCACATCGGCAGCTATCCCCTGATTATCCGCCCCGCCTTCACCATGGGCGGCTCGGGGGGCGGCATCGCCTACAACCAGGAGGAGTTTGAGGAAATTTCCCACTCGGGCCTGGACGCCAGCCCCGTGTCGCAGATTTTGATTGAGCAATCCCTCCTGGGCTGGAAGGAGTACGAGCTGGAGGTGATGCGCGACCTGGCAGACAACGTGGTAATCATCTGCTCCATTGAGAACCTCGACCCGATGGGCATCCACACGGGCGACTCCATCACCGTGGCCCCGGCCCAGACCCTCACGGATAAGGAATACCAGCGGTTGCGGGACGCCTCCATCAAAATCATCCGGGAAATCGGCGTGGAAACGGGCGGGTCGAACATCCAGTTCGCGGTGAATCCCCTGACCGGCGAAGTGGTGGTAATTGAGATGAACCCCCGCGTGACCCGCAGCTCGGCCCTGGCCTCCAAGGCCACCGGCTTCCCCATCGCCAAATTTGCCGCCAAGCTGGCCGTCGGCTACACCCTGGACGAAATTCCCAACGACATCACCAAAAAGACCCCCGCCAGCTTCGAACCCACCATCGACTATGTGGTCACCAAGGTGCCCCGCTTCGCCTTCGAAAAATTCCCCGGTGCCCAGCCCACCCTCACCACGCAGATGAAATCCGTGGGCGAGGCGATGGCCATTGGCCGCACCTTCCAGGAGTCGTTTCAGAAAGCCCTGCGCTCCCTGGAAACCGGACGCTATGGCTGGGGGTGCGATCGCGACGAAAAGCTGCCCAACCTCTCCCAGGTGCGGGCCGGACTGCGCACCCCCAACCCCGAGCGCATCTTTACCGTGCGCCACGCCTTCCAGCTCGGCATTTCCCTGGAGGAAATCTACGAACTGACGGCCATCGACCCCTGGTTCCTGGGCAAGCTCCAGGGGCTACTGGACACCGAGAAGATGCTGAAGCGCACCAAACTCACCAAGCTCACTGCCGACCAGATGCTGGCCGTGAAGCAGCAGGGCTTTAGCGATCGCCAAATTGCCTACGCCACCAAAACCACCGAGACCCAGGTGCGAACCTACCGCAAGCAGTTGGGCATCGTCCCCACCTACAAAACCGTGGACACCTGCGCCGCCGAGTTTGAAGCCTACACCCCCTACTACTACTCCGCCTACGAGCGGCCCGTGACCACGGTGGGCAGCGATGCCGCTGCTGAGGCGGGCGTCACCGAGTCGGAAGTCCTGCCCTCGGAGCGGCGCAAGGTGATGATCCTGGGGGGCGGCCCCAACCGCATCGGCCAGGGCATCGAGTTTGACTACTGCTGCTGCCACGCCTCCTATGCCCTGCGGGCGGACGGCTTCGAGACGATCATGGTCAACTCCAACCCGGAAACCGTTTCCACGGACTACGACACGAGCGATCGCCTCTACTTCGAACCCCTCACCCAGGAAGACGTGCTCAACATCCTGGAGGTGGAGCATCCCGAAGGGGTAATCATCCAGTTCGGCGGCCAAACCCCCCTGAAGCTGGCGGTGCCCCTGCAAACCTATCTGCAAGGCCAGCAGGATCTGCCGGAGGGCGTTTCCCCCACCCAAATCTGGGGCACCTCCCCCGACTCCATCGACACCGCCGAGGATCGGGAGAAATTCGAGAAAATCCTCCGGGAGCTAGACATTAAGCAGCCCCCCAACGGCATCGCCCGCAGCTACGAGGAAGCCCTGCGCACCTCCCAGTTAATCGGCTACCCGGTGGTGGTGCGCCCCAGCTACGTCCTGGGCGGTCGGGCCATGGAAATTGTCTACTCTGACCAGGACCTGGAGCGCTACATGACCTACGCGGTGCAGGTGGAGCCGGATCACCCCATCCTCATCGATCGCTTCCTGGAGAATGCCATTGAGGTGGATGTGGACGCGATCGCCGACCAGGCGGGCAATGTGGTGATCGGCGGCGTCATGGAGCACATCGAACAGGCGGGCATCCACTCCGGCGACTCCGCCTTCTCCATCCCCACCATCTCACTGTCTGAGAAGGCGCTGGCCACCATCCGCGAGTGGACGGTGAAGCTGGCCCAATCCCTGAAGGTGGTGGGCTTGATGAACATTCAGTTCGCCGTCCAGGGGGATGAGGTCTATATCCTGGAGGCCAACCCCCGCGCCTCGCGCACCGTACCTTTTGTGTCTAAGGCCATCGGCGTGCCCCTGGCAAAGATGGCGGTGCGGGTGATGGCGGGCCAGACGCTGGAGTCCCTCAACTTCACCAAAGAAGTCATTCCCGGCCACCTGGCGGTAAAAGAAGCGGTGCTGCCCTTCGAGAAGTTTGCCGGAACGGACACCATTCTGGGGCCAGAAATGCGCTCCACAGGGGAAGTGATGGGCATTGATACGGAGTTTGGCAAAGCCTTTGCTAAGGCCGAGCTGGCCGCCTCCCAAAAGCTGCCTTTGCAAGGAACGGTGTTTGTTTCCATTAGCGATCGCGACAAACAGGCCGTCGTCCCGGTGGTGAAAGACCTGATCGACCTGGGCTTCAGCGTCCTGGCCACCTCCGGCACCCGCCAGGTGCTTAAGGAACACGGGCTGGAGGTGGAGCTAACTTTGAAGGTGCATGAAGGTCGCCCCAACATTGTGGACTGGATGAAGAACCACCAAATTCAACTGGTCATCAACACCCCCGCTGGGGAGCGAGCCCAGGTAGATGACCGGATGATCCGTCGCACGGCTCTGGCCTACAAAATCCCTACCATCACCACCATCGCAGGCGCAAAGGCAACTGCCGATGCCATCCGCTCCCTCCAGTCTCAACCGCTGGATGTGAAAGCCCTCCAGGACTATGTGATGGATACCCACCCATAGCGAATTCAACTATTCAGGGGGCAGTTGCGCTGTTCAGGGCGATCGCCCCTGCTGTTTTCATGGAAACGGAATGTAGATAACTTTGCTTTCGTATTCATCTGGCTGACTGCACATGACGAATAGCTCTAAATCATCGATAACTCGTCCGATTGGAGCAGTTGCAATGACTTCAACCACTCCCGGCATTGAAAGCCCTTGATCCACACGTCTGTAGGCATACGTGATAATAGTTGCGACGTCGTGCGTCAGCAAGATGCGCTGCTCGTTTGCAGCCCATTCGAGAATCGTTGGATCGTCGGCGTGCATGAGACCGACATCTTGCACCCGAGCTACATCTAGGTCAGGGATACGCCTTGTCAGACCTCGTAATATGGCTCCATTGAAATTTTCGTCAGTCAGAAGGCGCACGCAGCATTAGCCTCATTGAGATTGTCCTTGAGACTGCTGTCGAGTAAGCAGGCGCTGTCTTATGTCCGCCAGGTTGTGCTTTTGAGTAAGCTGCTGTCGCCGCTGCTGCGCTTGGTGGTGGCGCTGCTCAAGGTAGTCATCAACCCGTTGGCGATGGTTGAGGTAATAGGCAATGGTGGCGTATATATCTTCCAGGGAAAGGACTGGATATTGAATTGCAATTTCTTCGGGGGTAGAGCCGTTGTGGTACGAGGCAAGCAAGCTGTCGAGAGTAACCCGACTTCGACCAATCCGAATGCTGCCAGCTTCATCCCAGCGTAAAGGCGGAACGATTAGTTGAAATTCAGCTTGAGTGCTCATGTCGTTTAAGAGGGTCTTTGCTTCTACGATAGCAAAGCGATCGCCCCTATCACCTCACAACGGCAAAGCAATTACCTCCACCAAACTTTGACACTCCCCATAGCTAAAAGCTAGGGGATTCTTGGTTCATCCACCTGCCGTAACACCGCAGGACGGATCCAACGATGCTAGAGGGCTGATGTCCCCAAGCGTTAAAGTTCCCGTGTGCCCCATGGTACTTAGTCCACGTCGCAGAATGTTGATGGCAGCATTATGATCCCTGTCCAGCTCGCATCCACACTTACAAACATGGGTACGGGTGGAGAGGGCTTTTTTCACGACCTGACCACAGCTCGAACACTCTTGGCTGGTGTAATGGGCAGGGACGGCAATCGTCACCTTCCCATACTTCACGCCAAAGTATTCAAGCCACTGCCTGAATGTTGACCATCCTGCATCACTGATCGACTTGGCAAGATGCCGATTACGAACTAGCCCTTTCACGTTCAAGTCTTCATAGGCTACCAGGTCGTTAGACTGGATGACGGAATATGCCAATCTCTTGCAATATTCTTTTCGCTGCCTACTTACCCTTAAATGTTTCCGGGCATATCGG
>JAYKGU010000108.1:0-2560 GCA_035285585.1 Synechococcales cyanobacterium | reverse complement strand
TATACCCCCTGTAATGGCCAGGGTGGGGGCGGGAAAATCCGGAGTTCATGGGACGGTTACCCCTATCCCCCCGGCCCAATCGCCCCTAAGCGGACTCATCAAAGGGCTTGGGCAATTTTTCCACCTGAAAATATTGGTGAAATTTTTCTGTGACCTGGAGCCAATAGGATCGGCCATCCGTCTGCCGCCGCTTGCGCACAAAGCCCATGCCCACCAGCTCCTGAACATGCTGGTAGGCTCCTGACCCTCGCAACTCAACCAGCATCGTTTGGGCGATGGGGCCTTTCAGGGCGATCGCCGCCAGGGTGCGCAATGCACCCACCCCCAGGTCGAGGGGCACCAGGGTTTCCACCAGGCTCTGGTAGCTGGCGCGTAGCTGCAGGCAATAGCCCTCCGGGGTTTGAGTAATTTCCAGGGCACCGTCCTGGTGAGCGTAACGGGACATCAGCTCAATCAACCCCTCTTCCACAGCTTGGCGATCGCACCCCGCATATTCAGCAATTTTGGCGATGGTCAGGGGTTGCCCTTTGAGGTAGAGGATGGCTTCGATTTTGCCAGCAAGCGACATAGCAGTTGGAGATGGGCTTAACGCTTAGGAAACCATCAGTATAGACGAATCCCTCAGTCCAGGTTCCGCCCGGTTAGTTCGACAAAAATATCTTCCAGGTTTGACGGGCGCACCATCAGGCCCGTTTTGTCGGGCTGGGCAGCCAGATGGGCTTCGGCCTCCAGGAGCGTTGGGAAAAATCGGTACTCCCAGCGGTTAGCAGAACGATCTGATTGCTTGGCGTCGCTGACCTGCTTCATCACCAGTCCTTCCCCGTGCTTCTGGCGCAGTTCATGCAGTGTGCCGATTTCGATTAGCTTGCCGCTGTCCATAATGCCGATGCGATCGCACAGATACTCCACCTCCTCCATATAGTGGGTGGTGAGAAGCATGGTCATGCCCTGCTGATTCAGCTCTTTGATGATTTCCCAGAGGCGGCGGCGCGTCTGCGGATCTAGGCCCACCGTTGGCTCATCTAGAAACAGAATTTGGGGCTTGTGGAGCAGCGCTCGGGCAATTTGTAGGCGACGCTTCATGCCGCCGGACAGAGTTTTCACCAGGTCGTCTCGCCGATCGGCCAGCTCCACATACTCCAGCCAGCGCTCAATTTCCTGCTGCCGCTGAGGATTGGGGAGATGATGCATGCGACCATGGAACTCCATATTTTCCCAAACCGTGAGGTCAGTATCTACGCTGGTTTGCTGAAGAACCACACCAATATTGCGCTTGACGCCCGCAGGCTGCTTTTGCACATCGTATCCGGCAACGACAATATCTCCCTGGGTAGGGCGGGTTAGGGTCGTCACCATGCGGATGGTGGTGGATTTTCCGGCCCCGTTTGGCCCCAGCAGCCCAAAAATTTCTCCGGGTTGGATATTTAAAGAGACGTCGTTGACAACGGGCACATTGCCATAAACCTTATGAACGTTTTGAAGGCACACCGCAGGGGTCATGGGTCAGGGTAGGAATGGAGGTTGGAATGGGCGCAATAATGAATGTTGAACAAATAATGTTGAACAAATATGAAGCGCGCTTACTCGTTAAGGTAGCATTTTTGCACCCTCATCTCGTACAGAACGGTTACAAATTTAGCTAGATGCAAGTACATGGCCATCAATAAAAACAGTGGGGCGCACCCCACCATAGCGTCGTTTAATGGTGACCACCTACTTATCAGGATTTGAGTTAAGGGGCGATCGCGCCTGTGTAACGCTTGCCCGCAAGGTATCTGCAATGGCACGGACCTCACCCACTCCAGCGGAATTTGCCAAATTAGTGTGACGCAGGAAGGTTTCATCCCGGAGCTTTTCTTCCAATGCTCGGAGGGCCAGGGATGAAGGCAGCGTGTGGCCATTCTCCCAGCGGTTGACCGTTCTTACGGACACCTTTAAGTGGGCCGCAAAGCGTCGCTGTGACAGGTTAAGCTGCTGGCGCAGCTCTCGCATCAGGGGAGCTAAATCCGTCGATAGATTCACTGGCTCTTTCCCAGGCATGTAACAAAACCTAACATCAGCTATCCAGTAGCTTACTCAGGCCACCCAGACGAGTGTCTCTACCTAGCGGGAGATTTATCAGCCGATTGTCGGTAAATTGCCTATTTCCAGCAGGCACATCTGGGGGCGCTCGCCCCTCGGCGGCTCCAGTTCTTCCCTGGGGTACGTGATTTTCGGGGTGGCGATCGCTACACTGCAACTCTAGTCCTCATCTCTGGAAAGCCCTTGTGAGCGGTTCCCTGAAAACTACCTATCTCATTCTCAGTACATTACTGGTCGTCTGTTTCGTGCTGCGGTTTACCGTCCATGGGGCCAGTTGGATCAAGGGATTTTCCCTGGACGTGGCGGCGGAAATTGTGGGCATTCTGCTCGTCGTGTTCTCGGTGGATCGGGTCATTGATGCAGAGCGAGAGCAAGAACGGCGCAAGCTGCAAGCGGTTGCTTTTCACCAGATGCGCAAGCCCCTGCTGCGGCATTTGTCGGGCCTGCTCAACCTGATGTGGGTGGTCAGCGATGGTCA
>JAYKGU010000107.1:0-72582 GCA_035285585.1 Synechococcales cyanobacterium | reverse complement strand
TGCGCCGTGGGAATGAGTTTGTACTCGTAGGTGAGATTCAGCATAGTTCTATTGTACTCTATGGCTGAAGAAAAAGTATAGGCGTTTATTCAGAAAAGCCGTCCCAGAAGGACGGGGCTTGTATCCCGTTATTTTTGGTCAGACTGCAGAAAGTAAAGCCTTGATGAAGCCGGGAACCTGACTTTCAGCTAGTTGCGCTCCATCAGTCGCTCTACCAAGCCCACTAAGCGATTCACACTCTCGTCTTGCTTTTGAGCCATGAGGGCGATCGCGCTGGCGTTGCGCTCGGTGGTGTCAATCAGCCGCTCCAGCTTGATGTCAATGCGGGCGATATGTTCGCTCAAAGTACCAATTTGAAAGGCGTTGCGGTCAACCGCATGTTCAATTCTTTCGACGCTGCGCTGCATATTTTGATTGGACTGCTCCACGCTGCGCTGGAGGTTTTCCATGCTGTACTGGAGGTTTTCCATGCCGCGCTGCAGGTTCTGGTTAGACTGCTCTACGCTGTGCTGGAGGTTTTCCATGCCGCGCTGCATGTTCTGGTTGGACTGTTCGATGCTCTGCTGGAGGCTCTCGACACTGTGCTGCATGTTCTGGTTGGATTGTTCAATGGCCTGATGCAGCGCTTCAATGCGGCGATCGGTCGTCTGGCAAAAGAGATCGACGGACTGGGCAAGGGATTCGACTGGATTGGACGGCATAGGTTTGAGGCTGGCACGCTGGATGCTTTATTCTACACGTACGAATGTTCGGATGGGGAGGGGTTTGCCTGCTTTTTTGAGGAAAAAATCTTTGGGGCGATCGCCCCTATTTCACCCCTAATTCACCCCTATCACCCCATCCGCAATTGGCCTATACTAATGGGAATGGTTTGCAATTAACCGGATTTTACGCTAAGTTAAAAACTAATTAAGTAGGTCAGCACAATTAAATTCATGTTAGAAAACCGGGGGAGCGCCCCACCGGTTTTCTAACCTTCGTTTTTCAATACAGTTCTACTTAAAAACCAGGGATGGGTGGGCAAAGACAACATGGGCAAAAACAACGCAGATCAGCACAAGCAGTCTCAACCCAAGAAATCTAAAAACCCCTTTGTTCTAGAGGGGCAGTGCGTCGGGTTCGTGGTCAAAGACGAATGCAAAATCAAAGCGCTACGGCTGGCAACTCCGGCGCAGGAGGTGACCATCAAGCTACCCAAATCCGTGCGCCGCACCCTCGAACCCACCGCTTGGCTGGGTGCCCGACTGGGCATCGCAGGGCGGTGCAAGCTTGATCCCGAAACGGGAGCCGTCAAATACAAAGCCGAAGAAGTGGCCGTGCTTACCCCGCCCACTGATCTGCCCCCGTTCACTGTTGCTGAACGTCCCTCTGTGCCGCCGCCGGATGCTCCAGACGCCCCTCCCAAAAAAGCGGCAACGATTCTCGTGTGCAATAAATCCAAGTGCTGCAAGCGGGGCGGGTCGGAAGTGGTGGCCCAACTCGAACGGGAATTGGGCGATCGCCACCTTTCAGATCAGGTAAAAATCAAGCGTACGGGCTGCATGAAGCAGTGCAAAGCGGGGCCCAACCTGGTGATGCCCGACAAAACCCGCTACAGCCGCATTCAGGCAGCGGATGTTCCCGAATTAGTTGAGAAGCATTTTTGACTAGAGCTGGAACCAGGCAGCCAGGGCGATCGCCAGGGCATCGGCGGCATCGTCAGGGCGGGGAATCTGGTCGAGCTTCAGCTCCCGCGCCACCGCTTCCTGCACCGAGTGTTTGTCGGCCCCACCATAGCCCGTGATGGCCTGCTTTACCTGAGCGGGCGTGAATTCCACGTAGGGAAGCTGATGTTGCGCCAGCACCAGCATCACCACACCTCGCGCCTGGGCCACCTGGATGGTATTGCCCATGCGGTAGAAGAATAGCTTTTCAATGGCAACTAGATCGGGCTGGCAGTGGCCGATCAGCTCGTGCAGGTCGTCATAAATGGTGCGCAACCGTTCACCAATGGCGGTGTGGGCCAGGGTTTGAATGACGCCAAAGTCCACGGGCAGTACCGTGCCTTCACCCCGGTCAGCCGCAGAGCACTGGAGAACCCCAAACCCCAGAATCGCCAGTCCGGGGTCGAGTCCTAAAATTCGCTTGGCCATTGCTGTTGGAGAGCGACTTAGCGCACACCTGCGCCGTTGGCCTCGGCCACCTCATCCGGTTCCGGCAGGCCAAAGACGGTGCGGAAGACCTTGCCCACCTTGTAACCCGAATCAATGGACTCCAGCGGGTCTTTTCTCAAGCGATGGCGCAGGCAGAGGACAATGACCCGGCGAATGTCGTCAACGGTTACGGTGGTGCGGCCCTCTAAGGCGGCGATCGCCCTGGCGGCCCGGTTGGTTACAATATCACCCCGCAGGCCATCCACATCCAGCTCGGAGCATACCTGGGAAATTTGCACCCGCAGGTCGTGGTCGATGGCAACGGACCTGAGCAGGGTTTGGGCATTGACGATTTGCTGCTGAAGATCTTGCTGCTGGGCCTGGTATTGCTGGAGGTAGCTTTGCGGTTCCTGATCAAAGGCGGTGCGCTCTTCCACAATCTTGACCCGCAGCACGGGGTCTTTGACGGTGCGGATTTCGGCGTGCATGCCAAAGCGATCGAGCAGTTGGGGGCGCAGTTCCCCTTCCTCTGGGTTGCCCGACCCCACCAGCACAAAGCGGGCCGGGTGGCGGATGGAAACCCCTTCCCGCTCCACCGTGTTCCAGCCGGAGGCCGCCGAGTCGAGCAGCACATCCACCAGGTGGTCGTCCAGCAAGTTTACCTCGTCCACGTAGAGGATGCCCCGGTTGGCCTGGGCCAGTAGCCCCGGTTCAAAGGCGCGAACTCCCTCGGACAAGGCTTTTTCAATGTCGATGGTGCCGCAGACCCGATCCTCGGTAGCCCCCAGGGGCAGATCCACCATGGGCACTTTCTTTTTGGCGATCGCCACGGTTCCCTCGTGGGAAATTTGCTCCCGCACCAAATCGCTCATCAGATCGGGGTCGCTGGGGTGGCTATTGAAGGGGTCGTCGGCCACCACCTCAATCTCCGGCAAAACATCGGCCAGGGCGCGAATGGTGGTGGATTTGCCCGTCCCGCGATCGCCCATGATCATGACGCCGCCAATCTTCGGGTCAATGACGTTGAGCAGCAGCGCCAGCTTCATTTCATCTTGGCCAACGATGGCGGTGAAGGGAAAAACGGCACGCCGACGGGCCTCGGATTTGAGAGTAGGAGTAGCTTGACCAGTAGAACTCACAGGACGTTTTAAAGCGGCTTACAAAGAAACAGACTGTTCCCCATTTTGACACATTGCGTGCTGCCTGAAGGAAACCTGCAGAACGGGAATCGCCAACGGAAGTGCAGCCGGGAGAGTGGCGGAGCAAACTGCGGCGGAAATCGTCAGTTCTGCTGATGTAACTTTTTTAACAAAGAATCCATGCTAAGGGTGGAACCTGTGAACCGAATTCAGGTCAAGCGACCCAGGCTAAACCGCTCATTTTGAATAGCATCCTGAAGCCGACGCATCTGCCTATTTGCCTGGTTGGATACTATTTCGAGAACCTTTCGGGGGTATCCATTTAAGCTGGGAAATCCTGGTTAGATAAGGAGTCAGAATCCAGGAGTCAGAATTCAGGAGGGAGCTGACTTCTGACTCCTGAACTCTATTCTCGGCAAAGCTTCCCGCTTTAAGTTGATACCCCCTTTCGGTATCCTTGCCGTCCCTCTGGAACCAATTCCTACGGAGGCTGGAACATTCGGCCAACCCTGTCTGGGGCTACGGGTGTATTCCGCAAAATTAATACAAGCAAACGAAGAAGATCACGAATATCACGGAGATTATATGTACATTTCCGGACTGGATGCGAACGGCCAAAATTTCCCCGATGCGGCTCAAATTGGTGCTGGGCGATCGCCCCAGGCCGACGCTTTGTTATTTCCTTTTAATTCCCTGAACGGCTCCGGGCAACGGTTCAATGCCCCAGGGGCGGCGCTCGATCCCGACCAGGCGCAAGCCCTGCAGTCCTGGTTGGCGATTCCCAAGGCTGGGGCGATCGCTCCTCCTGCTGCTGAAGCTTTTAGTCACAAGGGTTCAGGGTCGGCTGAAAACGCCTCGCAGATGGCTAGACAACGCCGGGGCGATCGCCTTGTTGGCACCCGTGGGGATGACGTGCTCAGGGGCCGGTCGGGGGACGAGGTGCTCCTGGGGCAGGGCGGCCATGACCGACTGCTGGGGAAAGGGGGGGACGATCGGCTGCTGGGCCGAGGCGGACGGGACCAACTGCTGGGCGGTCGGGGGGATGATCAGCTTGCGGGCGGTAACGGTGCAGATCAGCTCACGGGCGGCGCTGGCCAGGACACGCTGACGGGGGGCGGCGGTCGCGACACCTTTATTCTCCAAACGGGAGGTGGGCGATCGCTGCGGCAGGCGGACGTGATCACCGATTTTCGCGACGGGGTGGATCAGTTTCGCCTGGAGGATATTGAATTCAGCAATGTGGAAATCGTCCAGGGAAGCGGGCGGTACTCGGAAGACACGGTGATGCGCGATCGCACCACAGGAAAACCTCTGGTCATTCTTCAAAAAATGACGAGCGACCGGATTACGGCTGAGGACGTGGTGACTGAGACGACGAATGGGCCAGGGGATGGCTCTGCCGATAATCCGACTGGAGAGCCGCCGCCCAGTGACCCGCCAACCAGCGAGCCGCCGACCGATGGCAATCCCACCGATGGCAGTCCCACCGATGGCAGTCCCACCGATGGCAATCCCACTGACGGCAATCCCACCGATGGCACGCCGCCCAGCGA
The DNA here is from genome assembly GCA_035285585.1 of Synechococcales cyanobacterium. GTDB lineage: Bacteria > Cyanobacteriota > Cyanobacteriia > CAKZMO01 > CAKZMO01 > JAYKGU01. Next base: position 67,758 of record JAYKGU010000107.1, on the reverse strand, counting down.
GCCGCCGACCGACCCGTCCCCGATCCCGAATCCCCCCCCCGATGATTCACCGCTTTTGCCGGGGGCGATCGCCTCAGTTGGGCAGGGTTTGAACTTCAGTGGGGCGAACCTGGCCGATGAGGCTGCGGTGCGGGCCATTGGTAGTCCGACCATTACCGTGGGCGATCGCACGGTTTACATCGGCTACCGGCAGGTTTCCTCCACCAATCAAAATCCGATTGTCGTGAGTTTCAACAGCAAAGATCCCAGCCAAAACTGGTCGCGCACTGATTATGAAGTAACGGGGGCAGACAGTCGCGGTTACGGATTGTTCTGGAGCGGTACCGACCTGTACGGCGTATTCAGCATCGATGGTGCCCAGGGGCAATCCAGCGAAGACTTCCGTCGCGCCAGCGGTAACGCCACCCAATCCTGGCTACGCAGCTATGGATCGGGTGGCGGCCCAAAGATTGCCGTGATTGCCCGCCTTGATCTGGAAACTGGGAATCTGCTGGATGCTGCCCACCTCTCTGCCCTGCTGAGTAGCGGCAAAAGTAATTCATTAGTCATTGAGGCGCTTGAGGTGAACGCCAGCGGCAATCTGGTGATTCGTGCCCAATCCTACTTTTCCCCCCGCCGCCCAGACGGGAAGGCCATGACCCAGATTTCGTCAGGCAGCTCGCCGTTTGATTACACAGTGGAAATTACCCCCGACTTGAAGCGGGTGGTGAGTACGGCAGCGGTGGGGTGGACGCAGTAGGATTTTGGATTTTGGATTTTGGATTTGGGTTGGCCTTGAAGATTGCCTTTGCCCTCAGCTCCCAGCCTCTTCTTCTGATTTGGGGAGGAGGGGGGCCGAAACCGATCGCCAGTTTCAAAGCCCCTCTCCAGCTCTGGGAGAGGAGTTTGGGGCGAGGGCAAAGGCTAAGGGACGTGAGTTTAATGTGAAATTCCTGGGGTAGGGGCAGGGAATTCCCTGCCCCTACAGGCCGGATAATTGCAGGTTATTTAATTCACGATCCGAAGAGTGAAGTAAATGACCCACTAGAGGCGCTTTAGAAACTGAAGTTCGCAGCGTCCAGCGTGTCGGCTTCCACGGCAATCAGGGTTGCCACTTCCCGTAGTCCCCCTCCGGTGCGGGCCTGTACCAGGGTGTTGCTCCCCTGTTGGCGAAGCACCAGATCGTCCAGGGAGTCAATGCCGTTGATGTTGAAGACCAGGATGTCTTTGACGATTTCGAAGTCCAGGATGGTGTCGCCAAAGTCGCGGATGCTTTCATAGACGAAGCGATCGCGCCCCTGACCACCCATTAGCTGATCAGCTCCGAAGCCACCGACGATCGTGTCACCACCACGCCCGCCGTCGATGATGTCCCGCCCGCCTTCGCCGAAAAGGGCATCTCGTCCAGCATCACCGCTCATCTCGTCCCGTCCGCTGCCACCGCGCATCAGGTCGCGACCTCGGCCACCGCTCATGATGTCATTACCGCTGCGGCCCAGCATGATGTCGTTGCCGCTGCCACCGTTCATGGCGTCGTTGCCGCTGCCGCCGTCCATGCGGTCCCTGCCGCTCCCCCCATTGATCAGGTCATCGCCTGCGCCACCGGTGAGCACATCCGAATCACTACCGCCATTGATGCGATCGTTGCCGTTTCCACCCGTAAGGATATCCGGGTCGCTGAAGCCATTGAGGACATTGTCGCCCGCACCGCCAACAATGACATCCGGCCCAGGAGTTCCCGTAGTATTGATGGGCAATTCGCGCCAATCTGGAATGCCGCTGCCATCAGTATCGGGGGGGAAGGGAATGGACAAGGGTGCGCTGCCAAAGCTTCCTTCAGCTTCATCAACCGGATCTAGAATGCCGTCGCCATCGGTGTCCACGCCATCTACGACGCCATCCCCATTGGTGTCTGGGTAGCCGCCGCCCTGCTCTATCAGGTCAAAAATGCCGTCATTGTCGGTATCGATATCCCGGTAGTCTTTCTTGCCGTCGCCATCGGTATCGGGGACGGGAGAGGGGGTACCGCCATTGTCGGGATCTACATCGTCGGCGATGCCGTCGCCATCGGTGTCCACGGGCGTGCCTGTGCCGATGATGCCATCGCCATCGGGGTCGGGGTTCTGACCAGTGGCACTCCCTTCTACCACATCTGTGATGCCGTCGTTGTCGCTATCCAGGTCCTGGAAGTCGCGCACGCCATCACCGTCAGTGTCGACCACAATGTAGTTGATCAGGTCGCTTTCGGGAGCAGTTTCTACAATATCGGCAAGACCATTGGGGCCATAAGGGCCATCCAGCCGCCCGTCACCATCCGGGTCGCCCACATCGTGACCGGCTTCCTCAACATCGAGAATGCCGTCGTTGTCGCTATCCAAATCGAGGCGATCGGGAATGCCGTCCCCGTCGGTATCCAGGTCGGGGCTGCCCATTTCTTCAACGGTGTCGGGAATGCCATCGTTGTCGTCGTCAATGTCAATGGCATCGGGAATACCATCTCCGTCGGTGTCGGTGGCTGAGACGGTGACACTCACGTTAGCGGTGCTGGTTAACCCGTCGCTATCCGCCACCGTATAAGTGAACGTCTCGACCCCCAGAAAGCCTGCGGGAGGCGTATAGGTGACGGTACCATCGTTATTAAGCAGTACTATGCCACCAGAAGGCAGCGTTGCTGGCGTTCCTGGAACAATATCGACACCGTTGATCTGGGTAATGCCGCCCCCTGGAATGCCGTCTTCGGGGTCGGTGTCGTTGCCCAAAAGGTTAAGGGTGACGGGGGTATCCGGGGACGTACCGGCGGTATCGTTGGTGGCAGTGGGGGGGAAGGGGCCACCATCATCTCCAGGGGTAAGGGTGGCGATCGCCGTATCGGTTGCTTCACCGCTGTCAGTAATGGTGTAAGAAAACTCCTCAACCCCCGTCTGCCCTGGAGCAGGGGTGTAGGTCACCGTGCCATCGGCGTTGAGCAGCACCACACTGCCAGAGGGCAAGGTAACGGACTGACCAACGGCAATGGGAGTGCCATTGATGGCAGTGATCCCCCCAGCTGGAACGTTATTGGGGTCTTCGTTATCCGTATCGTTTGCCAGCAGGTCGAGGGTAACGGGCGTATTCGGGAGATAAGAGGCGGTATCGTTGGTTGCTACGGGGGGAGTATTGACCGGCGGGCCATCTTGAACGGTAACGGTGACCGTTGCCGAGCGATTGATCCCACCGCTGTCGGTTACCGTATAGGGAAATGCTTCGGTGCCGACAAAGCCAGCGGGGGGGACATAGGTAACCGTGCCGTTGGCGTTGAGGGTAACCGTTGCCCCCGATGGCAGACTCACAGGGGTACCGACCGTAGCGGTAACGCCATTGAGCAAGGTAATGTTGGTGACGGTGAGTGCCCCGTCTTCTGGGTCGGAGTCTCCTACCAGGATGGGAATCGTGACCGGCACATTAACGCTAGTGGTGGCGGCATCGTCGTCCGGAGCAGGAGGAGCATTGACCGGGACGATAACGGGGGGAGTAATTTGAGGCAGCAGCGACTCGTCAAAAGAAATTGCAAACAGGCGGTTGCCCATATTATTAGGAGCCGTCTCAGCATCCAGGACGCCTGCTCGCAGTCTAAAAGACGAAACCCCCGTGTAACCAATCGCCACCGCCAATCTGGCATCAATGCCATCTTCATTGTTCCCAAAATCGAAGTTCTGCTCAGCGCCGAGGAACCGCCGTCCCGATGCGCCAAAGGCGAGGGAAGGCTCGACAGTCACGAGGCTGTCCTGGAGGGTGGTTACGGCAGCAACTGAGCTTAGCTCAGCAAACTCCCGTCCGGTGTTGGTGGCACTGCCACCGCTGCCATCTAAGTCCAGCACAATTGCCGGGAAATCAGGAGCAATGACGGGGGTGTTGGTGCCTGATACAACAAATTCGATCAGGAAATCCACACTGGACTCGGGACCATTGCCTCGAATCGAAGGCTGAAAAGCACTTGTAAAGTCAGGCAGGGGGGTCGCATCGATATTGGCAACCGTTGCGCCACCATTAAACGCTTCAATCGTTATCAGGGCATCCAGCACTGCTCCAGTATCTGGATCGGTAGCGACCCCGGTGTAGCGATAGACAGCCCCTACCTGCAGGCCTGTACCAGGGCCAGATTCAAGAACTGGATTTTCAAAGGTGAGGCTCACGAGCACTCCAGTGTAAGCGTCGCGGGTATCGGGGGCGATCGCCAACCCCTTTTCTGGCGTCCCTACCGTGGCGTCCAGTTCCCAATTACCCCCCAGGGCGGCATTTCCGACCAGCGTCGTCGAAGCGGCAATACTGGCACCTGTAATCTGGTGCAGGGCTTGCAAAAATTCCGCGCCCGCATCCCCAGCGCCAACCTGACAGCCATAGAGTGAGATGGAACAACGATCTGGTGTGGAGCGGTCTGTAAACCAGTGCTGTAGTTCCCAGAGGTAATCCTTCAGGGTTGTGAGGCTGAGGGGGCGATCGCCCAACTCAACCGAACCGGGTGCGCCGTGGGCGACAATATGAAGTCTTTGAACAGAGGGTGATGCCTGGAGAGCCTGGGTGATCTGCTGCACACCGTCCTGGTCGGGATGGAGGATGAGAACAGCGGCATCCGCGCGAACCCCGGCAGTCAAAGAGAGATAGTCGTTAACTTTAGTATCAAAAACAACAAGAGTTGTTGCATTGGGCGGGTATGAATAATGTAGGGCACGGCCTCCAGCGGGCGAGTGCAAATTTGTTTGATTCATGGGACTACAGAAAGGATAGCTTGACGGTAGAGTTGAAGTATTCGTGATAGGATGCACAGTCGCTCAGCTCCTGTTAAGTAGACGATTTCAAGAAATAAACTGGACGGCACAGTGCCTGGAGCAACCACAAGCAAGCCCATGACCGTTTGGGGCTGACTCAATGCCTGGGGGCGATCGCTCCCAATGTGAAGTTCAGCCATTTGTCAGCAATTCCTTCGGTATACATACGGAAGACACCATTGGCGATCGCTGCAATACATCACTTGCACTACGTAGATGTCCCAGGTTCTAAAATATACTACGATATTTCTTTTAGAGAATCTACTGTGGTCGAAATGCCAGGAAATGTGTTCAGTTCCGTGCATCCCGATATTACTGAATCATGGGGAAAAAATCGGGAAATACAAATTCATGGAAAATACCTGCCCAGCGTTGCGGTGGGCTTAATTACAAAGAAATTCTGAAGTTTCTGTAATTGGGCAGGTAGCCAAAGTAAACAAAGCCATCGTCGGGGGGCACCCCAACAGCTCGATGCTCAGTTTATGGGCAGTTTATGGACTCCAGTGAGCTTTGCTACTCAAGGACAGACTTCTCAGACATCCTCTCAATTCGTCGCTAATCCTGTCCCACTTTGAGTGGGAGTTTGCCAGCGCTTACAAAGTTTGCAAATATTCCAGCAAGTCAGCCATCTCGCTAGGACTGGGCTGAAACTGGGGCATGGGGGGCGTTTTGCCGCTTGTGACCTGACGAATGAGGGCTACCCGCGACTTACGGCTAGAGATGTCGTGCAGGCTTGGCCCCACCCGGCCATCGGCATACAGCCCATGGCAACTGGCACAGTTCATCTGGAAAATAGCATGGCCTTGAACCGGATCGCCCTGGATGGCGAGCACGTCACGGATGTAGGGGTCGGCGTATCGGAACTGATACACGCCCACCAGGAAGACCAGAATAGCAAACAAAATCACCAATATGCCCAGGGCTAAACCCTGGATGATCATATCAGCGCTTGGTGTTGCTTGCTCGTTCAACAGCTCTTTCGTCAACTCAGCCTATGCAAAACTTACTCATTAGTAATACAGTTTAACAGTTTACACGCCCTCCTCAGTTTTAGTACGTGCCGATGGAATGTCTTTTCCTATGATGTCCGTTTATGATGTCCGCTCCCCGACCGGGGATGGCCCCAATGGCAGCGACTCAGATTGGGGATTTCATGGCAAAAAATAAACCTGTCCCGATGGCGGCCTAATCTTCTGAATAGTACAAATCAACTATCAGTGGATTAGAGTTCAATATGTCTGGTTTAGAGTGGTTTTTGGCGATCGCCCTGGTTGTTCGATGTACGGTGGGAGTTCAGCGTATTTTGCTGCTGTTTCTCCTAGCGGTTGGCGGATGTGTGCTGATGCTGATGTAGAAACGTAGAAGACGCATTGCTTCGGCGGGGGCGATCGCCAGGGCGCGACTAATATTTCCCCAGAGCGATAGAGGCGCGAAAGGGTGAATCTACGATAAGAAAGAAAAGACATCCACCGTTAGTTAGATTCACCTTTCGTGTTCGTTTCAGTGCTGATCCGCCGACCATGACCACTTTCCCAACCCCAACCCTCCCCGAAGTTACCCTCAGTCCATCCTTGCAAATTACCATCATCGTTGGCCTGACGGCGATCGCCACCCTCCTTCTAAACCGTTTTATCCCTGCCCTCCTCGGCGGTATTTTGAAATGGGTTCAGGCAGAAGGGCGATCGCCCCAACCCCAGGTATCCCCTCACCCGTCCACCCATCCTTCCACTACCCCAACCATCCGCACCCTGGTCACCCGCAACGGCCACTCTCGTCCCCCCACCAGGACGACCTGGCAGTTGCTCCAGGAGTCTTTGCAGCCCTATCGGGGGTTAGCGGTGGGAGCGATCGCCCTGCTGGTGCTGGATCTGGTGGTGTCTTTGCTGCCGCGATCGCCCTGGTATCCGGCACTGGAAATTCCCGTCAGCCTCGCCCTAACCATTACCGTGAGCTGGCTGGCGTCCAACCTGTTCAAGCGGTTTTTTGACCTCTATCTGCTGGATGCGGTGGTCAAAGAAGGGCGCAGGCTCAACAGCGAAATTTTGATTCTGGCAAAGTTTTCCGCCAATGCGGTGATCGTGGTGCTGGCGGTCATTATCTTTGCCCAGACCCATCAGATCAACGTGTTTGGCCTGGTCGCCAGTCTGGGCATTGGCGGTCTGGCGGTGGCCTTTGCCGCGCAGAAAACCCTGGAGCAGCTTTTGGGAGGCATCGTGCTCTATCTCGATCGCCCCTTTATTGTGGATGACTACATCGGCCTGCCGGATGGCACCTTTGGCCGGGTGGAGTCCATTGGCCTGCGCTCTACCAAAATTCGCACCTCCGGCAAAGGTACTCTGATGGTGGTGCCCAACAGCTCCCTCACGCAGATTAATATCGAGAACTTTACAGGGGCGAAAAAGGTGATGGCCATCATCTACCTCAACCTGTATCGGCAGATTCCCGAAGAGGAACGCGCCCTGATTCGCCAGGTGATTTTAGAAAGTACCAACGACATCTTTGGCATCGACCCCCGCAGTACGGACGTGGCCTTTCGCAAAATGCCGGGGCTGGATCGCACCCAGGTGCAGGTGACGTTTTTCATCCTGGGGTCAGGGGAGGTTTCCATGGAGCTGCGGCGGCAGGTGCTCGACTTTGCCAACCAGCAAATTACCCAGCAGTTGACCGAATACGGTATCGCCTTTGATATCGAAGAACCGACCATTTACGTCGATTCTCCCATTACTATCTGAAGGGTATCAGCGTAAGGCGGGACGCTTTCCCAAGAATAGAATTCAGGAGTTAGGAGCCAGAAGTCAGCTCTCTCCAGAATTCTGACTCCTGGATTCTGGCTCCTGTCCAACCAGGATTTCCCACCTTAAGTTGATACCCCCATCTGAACACCCTGGATTCCAGCCTTTCATCCCTGCTTTCACCATGAATGTCACTGGTCAAACCATTACTCAAACGGTTGAGGATTTCCTGCGGATCAATTCCCTGGATATCCCCCGTCCCGCAATTTTCATGATCTTTGTTATTGGGGCATGGTTGATTGGACGCTATACCCCCAGCCTCTTTCGGGCGATCGCCCTGCGCTTTCTTCCCCACCAATTTTCGGAAGTCTTTGACAATTTAGTAGCCCCGATCAAGGGAGCCTTTCGTACCGCTGGAACGCTGATTCTCGTCTACTGGTCTCTGAGCTGGCTGCGAACGGAGGAGTATCAGACCTTTTATGGCTTTATTGAACCGCTGGTGAAGCTGGGCGTGATTGTGAGCATTGCCTGGTTAGTTTCCCGCCTGTTTCGCCAGTTTATTCGCATCTATGGCATTGATTTGCTGAAGCGGTTTGGCTTTCAGGTAGACGAAATGCTGCTGGTGGTGGAAACCATTGTGAATGTGCTCATCGGCTTTATTGCGGCCCTGACTTTCTTTAACGACTTTGTGGGGCTGCTGGCCAGTTTGGGAATCGGCGGTTTAGCCGTCGCCTTTGCTGCCCAAAAGATTCTGGAGCAGTTGCTGAGTACCATTGTCCTCTACCTTGATCGCCCCTTTGTTCCCGGTGACTACATTCGCCTTTCCAATGGGCAGCTTGGTCGGGTGGAGTCCATTGGCCTGCGGTCAACAAAAATCCGTGCCTCCGCCAAAAACACTTTGTTCATCGTGCCCAACTCCAACCTGATCAGCATGGAGTTGGAAAACATTACCCGCGCCAAGAAAGTGATGGTGCTGCTCTACCTGGACTTTGATCAGCGGCTGGACAGCGAGGAGCGGGCTTTGGTGCAGCAGGTGATTAGCGAAACCACCGACTCAGTATTTGGCATCGACCCCGGCAGCACCAACATTGCGTTCATCACGGACGATGGCGGCAAGGCCAACCGTGCCCGCATCACCTTTTTCATTCTAGGGTCAAACGAAAACTCGATTCAGCTCCGTAAGCGCCTGCTGGAGCTGGCCAACGAGAACCTTTCAAAGAAGCTGGAGTCCTTTGGGATTACCTTTCGGTCACCGGAGCCAACGGTTTATGTGGAGTCCCCTGTGACCATTTAGGATTATGGGAGTATTCATTTAAGCCGAGAAATCCTGGTGGGATAGGGAGCCAGAATCCAGGAGTCAGAATTCAGAAGGGAGCTGACTTCTGGCTCCTGATGGTAGACCGGGGGTATCAACTTAAGGCGGGACAGTGGGGCGCTGTGCGCCCCACTGTCCCGTTAATTTTGTCCCGCTTTAAGCGGGAACCCGACCGGCTCTCCCAGAATATAGGTGGCTTCGACCACGCGATCGCCCCCCATGATTATGAGCGAGAAAGCGCGATCGCCCAACTCTGCCAGCGACTGAGGTAGTTCCTTGCCGTTGCGAAAGGCCAGTATTGGGGTTGCCTGGGGGTTGAGCACAATGAAGTCGGCTTCCTTGCCCACCTCAAAGCTGCCAATTTTATCCTCCAGGTTGAGCGCCCGTGCGCCGCCCAAAGTCGCCAGAAACAGGGCCTGGAAAGGCGACAGGTTGCGCCGCCGGAGTTGGGCCACTTTGTAGGCTTCGTTGGCGGTTTGCAGTAACGAAAAGCTCGTCCCGGCCCCGATGTCGGTGCCCAGCCCCAGCTTGACGGGGTGCGCCGCTGACTTGGCCTGCTCGATGCGAAACAGGCCGCTGCCCAGAAACAGGTTGGAAGTGGGGCAAAAGGCGATCGCTGACCGGGCCGCCGCCAGCCGCTTAAACTCCGCATCCGTGAGCTGCACCCCATGGGCAAAAATGGAGCGATCGCCCACCAGTCCTGCCCGGTCATAAACATCCAGATAGCCGTGGCAGTGGGGAAACACCGCCTGCACCTGGGCCACCTCGTCCACGTTTTCTGAAAGGTGGGTGTGCAGGTAAACATCGGGAAACTCCTCCAGCAACTGGCCCGCCAGCCGCAGTTGCTCCTCCGTAGAGGTGACGGCAAAGCGGGGAGTCACCGCATACCGCAGCCGATCTCGGTTATGCCAGGTTTCAATTAACCGTTTGCTATCTGCGTAGGAAGACGCTGCCGTGTCGCAGAGCAACTCTGGGGCGTGGCGATCCATCATCACCTTGCCCGTAATCATGCGCAGCCGCCGCCGGGCCGCCTCTGTAAAAAACGCCTCCACCGACTCGGGGTAAACCGCCGCAAACACCAGGGCTGTGGTAGTTCCATTGCGCAACAGCTCGTCCAGGAACAGGCTGGCCACCTGCTGGGCATAGGCGCGATCGCGAAACTTAGTCTCCGTGGGAAACGTGTACTGATGCAGCCACTCCAGAAGCTGATGGCCATAGGCAGCAATCATTTCCGTCTGCGGATAGTGGATGTGGGTATCGATAAATCCAGGCAGCACCAGCCGGTTGGGGTGGTGAATAGTGGGTACGTCGGCGTAGCGATCGCCCAACTCTGCATAGAGGCCAAAGGCGTGAATGTGTCCTTCCCGCAACACCAGCAGCCCATCGGGAAGGTAGCGGACACTGTCAACCTCTGGGGCATAAAACGGGTCATCGACAAAATCAACAAAGGCACCACGAATCGCTTTCAGCATGGCAAGGGTAACTATAGCAGGGACATCACGAACAGGGACATCACGAACAGGGACACTACAGGCGTAGCTGGATCAGCAAAAACTGCACGGTGCCGTGGGGCACCAGCTCGGCAGACAGGGGCACCTCACTGTCAGGCTGACAGTCCACCCATGCCCCCGCTGCCATTAGTTCTCCCATCTGGGGATAGCCCGTACCGCGAAATTGTCCCAGGTGGGCATCCGTGAGGTAGAGCAGGGCAGCAATTTCCCGCTGGGGCTGGGGCTGGGCCACCAGTCGGGCCTCAAACGCCACCAGGTAGTAAGATCGCTGGGAGTAGGCCATACTACCATAGGAGGAGTGCCGCCGCTTTTCCAAAATCAGCCGGGGCCGAATCCCGTCGTCAGTTAGGGCGATCGCCCGCAGCGTTCCATCCGCCGCCAGGAAGTAAGACTGTTCCGCACTCTCCAGACTCGCCACAACCGCCCCCATTTCCTCCTGGGCCTCCCGCAGGGCACAGTCGGCAAACGGCTCATCGCAGTTCCGCCGCTTTCCCCCCACCCCAGAAAACCGCACCCGCTGCGGAGAATTGGCCAGCTCCCGCTTAGAGATGCAAAAAACATGGAAGTTTTTCCATCTGAGAAACAGGGCAGTTCCGGCGGGGGTGTCAGGCGAGATGAAATCAGATAGGCGCATAGGAACGGAGATCGCAGCAGGGTCGCAACAGGGTCACAACTAATACCGCAACCCACATCGCTGCGTCATTGGACAAGTTGCGATTTTCAGGGAGACGAGTCGGTCTCATCGTTATCATGAGTGACGGAGATACGGGGGTCAAGCGGATTTAGCCAGCGGGGGGATGGAGGATGGGTGGGGCACCGGCCATCTGCGGCTATCTGCGCCATCTGCGGATAAACAACAGATAAACAACATATGACCCCGACAAACGGTAGAACCTTGTCCAGAAAGTCCTAATATTTGAAGGGTGGCTTTATGGCAATTTCCCCATCGCGTAGGGTACGGATTTGAGGGCTGGTGGTGCGGTGAGCCATCAACCTTTACACTCCACCAGCATGGGAAACGCGCTAGTTCACTGGCTTCAGCTCAGTTAATGGATGGGGGACTGTTTCGATGGTTCGTTTTTCCGGTCGCTCCGCACCCAGGCGTTCCTCCCAGGCAGGCAGACCGGGGATCTACCTGAGTCCAATGGGCTGGGGAACTGTCTTCGGGATGTGCTTTGGGATTGCTGGGATGGGGACATCTGCCCAGGCCGCAGACTCCGTCTTGCTGACCTATCACGAGCAGCGCACCACAGTGCCCTATGCCGATCTAGAGGCGTTTGTGAATACGGGGGATCTCAGCCCGGCGATCGCCCCGTTTCTGCAAACCATTCCCCTGACCGCTAGCGAAGTGCAGGCAGTTTTCGCCGAAGAAATCCCCGACACGGGGATACCGCTAGGCCCCATTGATGTTGAATTCATTGCCATCCAGTTCTCCAAACTGCTGGGCGACCCCCTGCGGCGGGATAGCCGTGGCCCAATGCTGCAGGCTCTGGCTGATGCCTATCGGGGCGATCGCACCATCACCATTCTGGAACTGGTGCAGTATTATCCCGACAACCTGATTCGGGTCGATCTGGCCCAGCTCAGTCGGGTGCGCGAAGATGTTGACCTCTATGTGCAGCGGATTGCCGTCGTTCTCCGCTTCGTGGAAGCCCTTCTGCCGGAACTTGTCTGTGACTGTGGCCTGGAGGCAGCGTTCACCGCCCCCGAACCGCCAGTGGCAGGCGAAGCAGACCCAGTTTCTGCAAAAAACGTCTACTCATCTGCCCATTCAACGGAATTCATCCCAATTCCCATCCCAGACCACCCGGTGTCCGTAACGATTGGCCAGAGTTCTAACCACGCCTCCGCCCCAGTACCCCGCATTGCCCGCCGTGTCATCGTCCATATCGGCCCGCTGCGTCCGTCCTTTACAATTAATGGCTTGACGAATTTTGCCGCCACTGGGGCCACCTCACCGGGCTGGAGCTTTTATCTTGATGTTGCTAACCTGGATCGGGATGACGTACGGCGCATCCTCACGTCTGAATTCGCCGTAGATACAGACTTCCTCGACACGAACCTAAATAACCTGCTGGGGGAATACCTGCTGTTTCAAGCCAGCCGTGTTGTCCATACCCCCTCTGGTAGTGCAGATATCCAGGCCCTCCGCTCAGCCCTGATCCTCTCGGCACTAGATGACAACCGACTCTCTATCCTCGAAGTTCTGCAAAACTATCCATCCGAAACCATTGTCGTAGAAGGCATTAACTTGGCCCGACTGGCGAGTAATCTGGAAGAAGAGGGGGCTGTCCGCACCCTGACGCGCAGTTTGGAAGATTTGCTGGTGGAGTTCCAGGGCACAGTTGCGGCGGAAATTTGCAACTGCGATCACAGCAGTAGCCCAAGGACCGAACTATCTCCGTGCAGCAATGTTGATCACTAAGGAGATTTTTGATACAGGTCTTACCGGACGACGTGGGGCAAATGGTCATTTGCCCCTACCAAGGGTTTAACCAAGGGTAAATTTTTTCCTGGAAGTCTCCTAAGTGGGTCGGCACGATTAAATTGGGAAAGGTTTAGCGGGAACCCTAAGATTGCAAATAATTAGTAATTTTCTGCGCTAACTCTTGAACATATCCATCTTCAAACAGGGTGTGGTGATAACCCTTGACTTCATGAATTTCTAACCCACCGCAAGCCAGTTGAGCCAGGGCTGGGGTATTTAAAGCCAGCCACTCGCTTGATAGCAACAAGACTATTTTATCGGGATAGGGTTCCCCTTGATACGTCCACGACAATTGGGCAAATTTTTTAAGAAATGCGACATTCCGATCGCGCCGAGTCGGGTGAGCCGTTTCATAGGCTTGATACCGTCGCTGCACGTTTGCGTAGTATTTTAAAGCTTTGCGGTGCTGACCTTTGATGAGTCGAGCTAGCTTAGTCCACAGGTAGCTCAGTCCCAAGCGGCGCATATTCTGCCAGTACGACTTTAAGTCGGGCTTTTGCTCATCCCAGATGGCATCGATGAACAAGAGGTTAATATCGTGGCCTTGCCGTTTCATTTGCTGGGCAATTTCCAGGGTCAGGCGGCTGTCTCCGCAATAGGCAATGAGCTGGTAAGGCCCATCAGGTTGGATGGCTAAGATGTCTTGCATCATATCAGCGGCGATCGCCCCTAACGTCACCTCACTTAAGTTGTCTTGATACCGCTCGATCAGGCCCAAAATATTCAGGCCGTATACCGGCTGATTGGCCTCGATATGAGGTAACAGCTTACGAAGCAACCCCTGGGAATTCACAAAGAAGAAGGGAACCTTATCCCCTGCAGGTCGAGATATGGTGAGGGAGGGCACCACGGCGGTGTCGCCCCGCTGAAGTCGCTCCGAGAGTGAGGCAATTGTCGGTGCTGTGAAGAGCAGGGCCGGTTTGATGGGTTTATTCAGAGCAGCCTCCATCAAGCGGCAAATCTCAATCGCTAACAGGGAGTGCCCGCCCAAATCAAAGAAATGATCATCCACACCCACCTCAACCCCCAAAACGCTTGACCAAATCTCAGTCAGGCAGGCTTCGATCAAGTTACGGGGCAAGGTTTTAGCGGAAGGATTCGCCAGGGAAAGGTCGAGATCCTGTAAGGCCCGTCGATCAATTTTGCCATTGGCATTCAAAGGAAGTTGATCCAACAGGACATACGCTGCGGGCACCATATATTCTGGCAGTTTGTCCTGCAAAAATGTTCGCATTTTTGAAGAGAGGGAGGCGGGTGAAAGGACAGTTCCATCAGCGGCCCCACCAACCGTTAGGCAGGCAACAAGCTGCTTGTCTGAGCCGCTATCCCGAGCAATGACCGCCACGTTGGTCACCCATGGATGTTGTCTGAGGGCGGCTTCAATATCTCCCAACTCAATGCGAAACCCTCGAATCTTGACCTGGTGATCTACCCGCCCGACGAAAGCCAGCAAGCCATCGGGGAGCCAGCGAGCCAGATCGCCTGTCCGGTATAAGCGCTGGGACGGAGCACCAGCAATAGAATGCGGAATAAAGCGTTCTGCTGTCAGTTCAGGGCGATTTAAATAGCCTAAAGCCAGCCCGGCACCGCCAATGTAAAGTTCGCCTACTGTGCCCTCTGGGACGGGTTGCAGCATCTCATCCAGCACATGGAGTGACGCATTGAGGATCGGTTTGCCGATGGGGGCAATGGGTTCGATGCGATCGCGCTGACAGGTCCAAAAGGAGGCATCAATAGACGCTTCGGTCGGGCCATACACGTTGTGAAGCTGCGGGGGTGGCGATGGCAACTGAGACCACTGTTGAAAAAAGAAAGTCTGCAATTCTCCAGGCAGGGCTTCACCGCCACAAAAAATGTGTTTGATTGCACTGAGGCGGTCTAAGCCTGGTTGCCGCAGCAGGACATCAAGGAAAGACGGCACTAATGCAATGACAGAAACTTGAAAAGCCGCAATTAAGTCCATTAAGTAAGCGACATCTTTCTGTCCGCCTGGCTTTGGCAACACGAGTTGTGCGCCGCAGGTCAGGGGCCAGAAAATCTGCCAGACGGAGGGATCAAACGTGAAGGAGATATTTTGGAGAACGCGATCGCTACTTGCTAATGGAAACGTTACCTGCCGCCACTGGAGCTGGTTATGAATACCACGGTGGGGAATCATGACTCCTTTGGGCTTGCCCGTTGATCCAGAGGTATAAATCACATACATTACTGACTCTGGATTAATCAGTAAATCTAGATTTTCAGTGGAGTAAGTCTGGGTATTCGCCCAATTCTGATCCAGGCAGACAATGTGTTTCACCCGGCTGGTAAAGCGCTTTTGAAGGGAAAACTGCGTTAGCACCACGGCAACTTCCGTTTCGTCTAGCACAAAATTGAGCCGCTCAGGCGGTGTTTCTGGGTCAAGGGGAACGTAGCCACCCCCCGCCTTCAAAATACCCAGCAAACCCACAATCATGGAGGGCGATCGCTCCACACAAATGCCAACCAAACTGCCTGGGCCAATACCCTGCTCCTTTAAATACCAGGCAAGCTGGTTGGCCCGCCGGTTTAATGTCTCATAAGTGATGACCTGATCTTCAAAAAGGAGCGCTGCCGCATTGGGATGCTGCCGCACCTGGGCTTCAAAGCACTGGTGAATACAGCCAACTGGCCCCTGCAAAGATTGAGCAGCAGCATGGGTGCCACCTTCCCCGGAAAAAGGGATCGGGAATCGGCTTGAACCGCTCTCTGGGGTATTGGTTGACGGAGTAGGGGAAAATTGATCAGGCCACTCAAACACAGCCATAAAATTATGAGGAGATATTGTAAAAATAGCTATAAACAGAGGAAAATAAAGGTCGAGAATCTGATTGCAGTTAGCTTCACTTTCTCCAAATAAATAGGTGGCCGCAAATAAACGAATCTACCGTGGAGTAGGCACCCCACCTGCTTCATTTATAGCCAGACACTTAGAGAATGATCAAGAACACAAATCTATAATTTACATGCTACTTACCGTTACTTGTTTGAAACGACTGACCAGCACTACGATCGTATTCATCTCAGTAATTCCTGGTAATGAATAAACGGGATTAGCCGTTTTAATCTTTACCAGACTACGAAGATTGTTTAAAGGCGGCCCCTCTACTCTGTTCGATACGCAAGGTAATTACCCATAATTAGCGTGTACCAAACATAGTAAACGCAAAGGCGGTATAACAAGCCAGTAGTTATACGGTTTTGGCAACCCTCCCCCGGCTAACTTGAATAATTGCTGAGGTCGTAAATACCCCAGTTACGGTTACAGCGATTCAGTTCTTCAGCACCTTCATCTCAGGATTTATCCACGTGCTTTAGAGACTCGCATGTCATTTGAGTAGGACTTACGCACTACGTGCGGCGTCCAAGAGTTCTGATGGTTTTGTGGGCGTTGAACAAGCACAAAACCATTAAAACGATTAAGTCCTGTTGGGGTGAGTGTGTAGGGTGCCAGCATTACCCCTGAACGTACTAGCGCCGTTAATGCCGGTTTTGACAGAAATTGCAAAGTTTATGGATCTGAGACCAGCAAGCACGGCTCCCTTGATCCGAAAAGTTGGCCAATGCTGCTTGAGGCTCTCTGTCCAG
Organism: Synechococcales cyanobacterium; assembly: GCA_035285585.1. Lineage (GTDB taxonomy): Bacteria > Cyanobacteriota > Cyanobacteriia > CAKZMO01 > CAKZMO01 > JAYKGU01. Next base: position 51,322 of record JAYKGU010000107.1, on the reverse strand, counting down.
AAATTTCTTCGGATAGAAAATTTCCTGATATCTCCATAGCCTTAAGACTTGTTCTCAGGCTCTGGTAGACCTGTTTGCTTTTTTTGAAATCCAGTTGAAATCTAGCAGTTAAACAAAAATCTCCCTTAGGAAGGGTAGGAAGTTTAGAAGTATGCAACTCTTGACATCGGCTGATCTAAAGCAAAGTTCTTCTTATCATCCTTGCCTTTATGAAACAGAAAAATGGGTTCGTGATTTTCTTGGAAATCCCCATCCTGAATTAGGCCGGCCTGGTCCAGTTTGTCCGTTCGTCCCACGGGCGCTACAGCAAAACACGGTTTATTTTAGTGCTGTGCCTGCAAACGGAGGCTCTGTTGACGAACTCACTGCTCTAGTAGCAACGTATTGTCATACATTTTTAGAATTGGAACCCAAAACCGGGCCGCTGTCAGTCTATAAATCCATCCTGCTAATTTTCCCCGATGTGGAAACCCAGAATGCAGGCGATTTAATCGATGTTGTACAGCAGAATTTGAAGCCTTTATTTGTGGATCAAGGGCTGATGATTGGTGAATTTCATGGGCGTAGTAACAGTCCTGGGTTACATAATCCAATATTTCGCCCCCTACGCAGCCCCATTCCAATGCTGGCGATTCGATTTATGGCAGAATCTGACCTGCCATTTTTAAGCCGCATGACCGATAGTGCAGAACTCCGTTTAAGGTACCTGCGAGCTTACATCAATCGAATGAGTATGGCCAATGCAGCACGGGCTTTACCTGCGGCTGAGGCAGCGATCGCCATGGCCGAAGCGGAACTCAAAGACAAAGCTATCGTGCCATCGGCTAATGAGTCCCCACTGGCTTCAACTACCAAGGCCATTACAGCCAGTAGCCCACTTACAGAGTTATCCCCTCCTCCAGAAGAAAAACCATCGAGAACCTGCCCATTCAGAAGGCTGAAGCAGTGGATTGACATCCTCCCGACACTAGCCCTTCGGGTACAGCGCGGAGGGTTCTCACTCAAAGCGGGGCAAGATTAGCGTTAACAGTGCCGACCTGCGGGTATCTACTTAAGCCGGGAGATCCGGGTTGGAAGGGAGCCAGAATTCAGGAGTCAGGAGCCAGAAGTCACTTCCCTTCTGAATTCTGACTCCTGAATTCTATTCTTGGCAAAGCTTCCCCCCTTAAATTGATACCTCCGACCTACCTAACTTCGACAGGCAACTTCGAATCCCTGAAGGATGGGCAGCGATCGCCCTACCGCTGCTGCAATGGGACGCAGGCTCTGCACCAGGGCAACCATGTCCTCCAGGGATAGGGCCTGACGGGCATCGGAGACGGACGCTTCGGGAACGGGGTGACATTCGATCATGAGGCCATCTGCACCACAGGCGATTGCGGCCCGCGCCAGATCGGGTACCAGCTCTCGCTTACCCACCGCATGGCTGGGGTCAACGATCACCGGCAGGTGAGTGATTTGTTTAAGGGCCACCACCGCTCCCAGATCTAGCACGTTGCGAGTGAAGGAATCAAAGCTGCGGATGCCCCGTTCACAAAGGATGACGTTGGGATTGCCATGGCTGAGGATGTATTCGGCGGCCATCACGAATTCCTCCAGGGTAGCGGCCAGCCCCCGCTTGAGCACCACGGGCTTTTGAATTGCGCCTACCGCCTTCAGCAGGTCAAAGTTTTGCATGTTGCGGCTACCGATTTGCAGCACGTCTGCATGGTGAGCGATCGCCTCGATTTGGGCAATCGCCATCACCTCCGTAATCACCGGCACATGGTAGCGGCGGCGCACCGCGTCTAAAATTTCTAGCCCTGCCTGGCCCAGTCCCTGGAAAGAGTATGGTGACGTGCGGGGCTTGAAGACGCCACCGCGCAGGGCATGGACCGACCCGGCCAGACGTTCGGCAACGGTAACCATTTGTTCCTGACTTTCCACTGAGCAAGGGCCACCGACTATCAGCAGGTCGGTGCCACCCACCGTGACTCGATCGGATAGGTGGATAACCGTGCGGTGGTCAGCCTGGGCCTGGGCGGTGAGTTTAGCATTCTGCATGGGAAATCTCCTTGTGTGGGTTGAGTTTGCTAGAAATTGACGAACTGAGATGGGACGGAGGTCGAACACAGCGGCGCAGTCATTAAAAAACCCGGAACTGGGTTCAGCTCCGGGTTCGTCGATGGCATGGCAGCATCTTCTTACCCAGAACTGGTCAGGGGCCAAAAAAAGAAGAAGCTAAAAAAGGATGGGCAGATAAGCGATGCAGGCATGGCTTGTTTTGTCGTTTGAAAAAAGGGTCAGGGGCGATCGCCAGACGCGAATTCAACAGGCTAGATAATTAAAAACCGCAGGTTTGGCAGCCTGCGGTTCACTCAGAAGGGGTATGGCAAATAGCCGTCACCTCTGGTGAACCGGGATAAACCAAAACCAAAAGAAAAATCGTCGCATACTGAAACGCTCTGGCAATAGTTAGGGGCAATAACGAAACGCACGGGATGCGCGCCTTGAGGAACTAACCGAAAGTGGAAAAGCCGATACGGCCTCTCCACCTTCATAACAGACGGCTTCTCTCCGTGTCAAGAGAATACCGGCTTACTTTGTCCGCCGCCGCGATCGCAGCAGCGCCACACCCCCTATCCCCATTGCCAGCATCAGGGATGGTTCTGGCACACTGGCCGTCGCCTGCCCCTGCTTAAACTCCACCAGGCGGAGAGAGCGGGAGGTGGTGAAGGTGCGCTGGTAGCTACCCGCAAAATTCACACGGGCGCTTTCAGCAGTGCCGCCGAAGTCGGTATCAAGGGCCGTTAAGTCGGGTAGCAGGTCGATGTTTTCGGTTGTTTGCAAAGAGAGAAAGTCGCGATCGCTGAAGGTTTCCAGCCCCGCCTTCAGATCAAAGATATCGAGTAAAACCGGCAGTTCTTCTGTTTGATCGAAGATCCCCCAAAAGATAGTTGCGGATGCGCTGGCCTGCTCGGTGGGGGATGAATCGACGACCCCAAAAACGTCCAGGAATCCAATAAAGTCAAAGGAGAAGACCGTTGGTTCGGAGGCAACGTCTACCCAAAAATCCCCCACAACCGATGCTTCACTGGAGGCGGTAGCCAGGGATGTGCCACCGGGGGCAAAGGCTTCATTAAAAAGACGATTAGCGGCGATGATGGGCAAGCTACCGACAACGCTGGCGTCGGGGAAAATGGCGTTGGCTTCAGCGTTGGCGATCGCCAGGTCGTTATCGGTAAAGGTGAAGGTATTGGTATCAGTTGAAGTGGCAGTAGAAAAGGGAGCGTGACTAAAGTTTACAAAGAAAATTTCGCTCTGGGATTCAGAAAAGGCGATCGCCTGGGCAGGAGCAGCGGGCAGCGTCGCCGATAAAGCACAAGCAGACACCCACAGGGCCTGCTTCAAGGAGGGCGGAAAGGACATCATCAAAGGACACTCCTGTCGTTCAATTTAAAGGTTTTCTAAATAGTTTGATGGGCAAGTTTGATGTATTGCAAAGCCGCAAGGCAACTTAGCTTTGCCCGAATGCTGTAGTCAGGGGGCAAAGGCCATACTTTCATTGACGAGTTGTAGTTGATACTTTATGCAGCCCACCTGGCAGTTCGGTCACCGACACCCATCATTCAAGCTGCGATCGCTAAAAAGTGCGTTTAGATACAGGATATTTCCGTAATAATACTAGTCCATGCCCAGGGGAGTTTTATCAAACTTCTGTGAAAGTGCGATCGCTGAGGATAAAAAATCCATGAATCTGCAACGGGTTCCCGCTTAAAGCGAGACAAGATTAGCGGGAAAGTGGGGCGCGTCCCACTTTCCCGCCTTAAGTTGATACTCTCTGCAACAATGCTCTCCCGTTAATTTTTCCCACTTGAAGCAGAAACCTGTTCTGTCTGGCAACGCAACCCCTGGTAAAGCGGTTGAGAAGACTGGGCAGCGCTCCCTTGCAGCTTGCCCATGCTAAAGCCAGCTTGATACCCGTACCTCCACCAGCTTTGTCCGTACGGTAGGAGCAGCTTAATGCGTAACTTACACCATTTAGGGATCCGTAATTTCACTGTCAAATCCTGGTAAATCCGCTGTTTTTTCCATAAAGATTCTATGAAGCACATAGATTTTCCTACAGTTCATGATTTAAGATTTTTCTCATTAAGATCAAAAATATGGAGAAAACGCATTAAGCCGATGCGTTTCGTGAGCTACATCCCCCGCATTGGCATCTGGTCAATCTAGTCGAACCCTGCGGCAAAGGTGATTCGCACAGAGTCACAGGCGATCGCCAAATTTACGATTTAGATCGTTCCAACATCCGTCAACGACGCACCTACTAAAGTAGGGTAAATAGCTTGCGGCCAGTGCGGTTTATGCCTGTAAAGCCTCTTGAAAAACCTGGCTGGGGTGATTGCTTTTCGCAACCCAGGCTCGATGTAGATTGCGATCGGGTTAGGAGGAAATTATGGTTTGTTAATGAAATGTTTGAGTAAATATCATAAGCTCTTAAAGTGTGGCCTTTATTCTTGCGATATAGCAACCGGCTCAAGGTTGCAGGCACTTTGCAAGATATAAAGCAATAGAAGGTACTTAAATATAAGGTAAGTGCCGCACCTGAAAAAGGCAGATACAGGACATTAAGCCATTCATCTCTGTGAGCAAATTGGCGATCGTCCTCCCCCCTCAAGGCCACAACGCCACGAAGCTGCTGCCATTGATGGCCACAAAATCGTTTTTCAACCACAGTATTCAGTTGCCGCAGTTTCCAAAATTGTTTTTCAAATTTTTTTAACTTTTTCTCTGACTTCTGTCGTACCATTTGGCACGATAAATGCGGTCAGTCCATCGTCTCTGGTTCCTTACCCCTGTTTGAACGGACAGTTCCCCTGTCAAAGGTTAGGTTTGAGTCCATGTAACCCTTGCTTTTCGAGGCTCATTATGTATTCAAGTCTCGGGGTCAGAAAAAAGCCCCCCCTTTCTGGCGGCCCCGGTGTTACCCAGGCTTCTCAGGCGCTTGCTCGGCTGATGAGTTTGGTACACCCGGACCAGTCTGGCTCTCCAGCAAACCTCCCCCCTGGGATCCAGATGAGAGACTATCCCCTTGGTCATCCCATCTCCCCCTGCCCTCCTGAGGTAGCCCTGTACTTCATCGTGCAAGGACAGGTGCGGCTTCTATGCCCCAGTCGGCTGCGGCAGCGGGATGTCACGGCCCAGTTGCTCCAGGCCGATGATACCTTCGGGGCAGATTTCCTATTGGCCGCGACCAGCCTTCCCTATCGGGCGATCGCGGCCAGTGAGGTTCGTCTGCTCCTCATTCCCCAAGCGGTTCTGACAGTTTTACTAGACCAATACCCGGCCCTGAGTGCCCACCTGCAAACCCAGGCCCGCCATCAGGAGCGGCTGGTCTTCTTCAAAAGTTTGACAGATCTGGCCAGCCAATCCAGCCATCAGATTCAGCAGTGGATCCCCTACGTTACAGAGCAATTCATTCCTGCCCATACAGACCTCACTGACCACGCCCGTCAACTGGGTGGGCGCTGGTGGCTGCGCCAGGGAATTGTGCAGGGCCAGCCAGAAAACGGCCACGGGCTGGTGCCGCCGCTACAGGTTGGCGATAGTTGGGGCGATCGCGCTGACTATCCGGCTCCCATCTTTGCCCAAACCGACGTGATGGCGTACCAGCTCCCTGACGAATATTGGGAGCTGGCAATGGGCGAAGGGAAAGCGGGGATGGAGGCTAGCCCGTCGGCATCCTCCCAACCTGCTGGAACTCTGGCCCTCCCGACCCTTCCGCCCACCGATCTCCGTCCTGACAAACCACCCGCCCCGCTGGTGGTACAGCCCCCGGCCAATATCACCCAGCCGACGGCGGCAGCACCCACATTCCCCAAACCCCTCAACCGTAAGTTCCTCGACTGGCTGCACCAATACCCCTGGGTTGAGCAACAAAGCTCCTCCGACTGTGGGGCGGCCTGTCTGGCCATGATTTCCCAATATTGGGGTAAGCGGTTTCCCCTCAACTTTCTGCGGGAGCAAGCCAATGTGGGGCGATCGGGCGCATCCCTGCGGAGTTTGGCGAAGGCGGCGGAGGGCCTGGGCTACCACGCCCGTCCCGTGCGGGCCAGCCTGGGGCGCATGGCCGAGCAGGCCAACCCCTGGATTGCCCACTGGCAGGGCAATCACTATGTGGTCGTGTATCGGGTCAGCCACGACCAGGTGGCGATCGCCGATCCTGCCCTGGGCCGCCAGTTGCTTTCCCGGCAAGCCTTCCTCTCCCACTGGACGGGATATGCACTCTTGCTGGATCCCACCGAAAATCTGTATGACACGAAGGTCAACCAGGCCAGCCTGGGGCGATATCTGGGTGCCCTGCTGCCCTATCGCTCCCTGGCGCTGCAGGTGATTGCCGTGTCCTTACTCATCCAAGTTTTTGGGCTGGTCACCCCGCTGTTTACCCAAATCATTCTGGATCAGGTGGTGGTGCAAAAAAGTCTGGAAACCCTGAATGTTTTTGCCGTGGGGTTGATTTTGTTTGGCATCTGGAGCATCGCCATGACGTCGGTGCGCCAGTACTTGCTGGGCTATTTTGCCAACCGGTTAGATTTAACCCTGATTAGTGGGTTTATCCGCCACGCTGTAGCGCTGCCGCTACAGTTTTTTGAGTCGCGCCGCGTCGGTGACATCATCACCCGTGTGCAGGAAAACCAAAAGATTCAACATTTCCTCATTGGCCAGGTGGTGCTGGCGTGGCTTAACTTCGTCACCGGATTTGTCTACCTGGGGTTGATGCTGTACTACAACTGGCGCTTGACGCTGTTGGTGTTGGGATTAATCCCCCCCATCATGCTGCTCACCCTGGGGTCAACGCCTTTCTTGAGGAAGATTTCTCGACAGATCTTCAAGGAAGCGGCGGACCAAAATTCGGCGCTGGTGGAAATGATGACGGGCATTCATACCATTAAATCGGCGGCGGCGGAACGGGAGCTGCGCTGGCGGTGGGAGGAAACCCTGACGCGGCAGTTGAATATGCGGTTTCGGGGACAGAAGTTTGGCATTGGCCTGCAGGCGGCTAACGGCATGGTCAACACCCTGGGAAGCACGCTGCTGCTCTGGTATGGGGCTGGCCTGGTGATTCAGGGAGAGCTAACCATCGGCCAGTTTGTGGCCTTCAATATGATGATTGGGTATGTCATCAGCCCGGTTATTGCCCTGGCGGGGCTGTGGGACGAACTCCAGGAAGTGTTAATTTCCGTGGAGCGGCTCAATGATGTGTTTGAAACCCGACCAGAGGAAACGCCTGGCCAGCAGATGATGGTTATGCCACCTATTCAGGGACAGGTTTCGTTTGAAAACATTACATTTCGGTACAGTAGCGAGGCAGAACGCAACACATTACAAAACATTTCTTTTGAAGTTAAGGCTGGCCAGACCACGGCGGTAGTGGGGCGGAGTGGATCCGGGAAAAGCACGCTGGTAAAGCTTCTGGAAGGGCTGTATCATCCCGATGAAGGCCGGGTTCTGGTTGACGGCCACGATATTCGCCACAGCTCTCCGCCATCTTTGCGATCGCAACTGGGCGTTGTTCCCCAGGAATGTTTCTTGTTCTCAGGCACCATCCTCGACAATATCCTGCTCTACCGCTCAGAGTTCTCCTTAGAAGATGCGGTGGAAGCGGCGAAGGTAGCGGAGGCTCACCCATTCATCCAATCTCTGCCGCTGGGCTATCACACTGCCGTGGGCGAGCGGGGATCTACCCTGTCGGGGGGGCAGCGTCAGCGCATCGCCATCGCCCGAGCGCTGCTGGGGAATCCTCGCATTCTCATTCTGGATGAAGCCACCAGTTCCCTGGATACCGAGTCAGAACGCCGTTTTCAAAAGAATTTGGCCCATATCAGCCGCGATCGCACCACCTTTATCATTGCCCACCGTCTGTCCACCGTACGCCACGCCGATCAAATTCTGGTGCTGGATCAGGGGGTGCTGGTGGAGAAGGGCAACCACGATGAGCTAATGGCCGGTCGGGGCCTGTACTACCACCTGGTGCAGCAACAGCTTGATCTTTAGTCCGGTGCTTGCCAGGCAGTCGGTACGGACGGAGAAGCCGCCAACTTGTTGGTGGAACCGGGTTTTGGGATAGTTGTGGCGATCGCCCCTTCTTTTAAGTTAGGTAAACAAAGGTATCGCTCGGTCAAACAAGTACTGACAAATATTACGAAACTGCCAGTTTGGCAGATCCCGCTCCGGCCTTCCCCGTAGTATTTCCACGGAGGTTACTTACCTGGTCATCAGTGACCCCCCAGAACAACTCCGCGATAGAACAACGCTTGTCCACTGGTTCTTCGGGTTTTCTGGCCCAAATACCATCGCCAGGCCAGTCTGGCAAACGTGGGTTAATTTAACTGATGATTTCCGTCCACTACTGATCACCCAAGTATTGCCAATATTGCTGCTGATTGTTTGACTGGTTAAAAAAATTACTTTCTTGGGGGTACCTCCCCCGCTGGGAGCGCACCTCAAGAAAATGTAATTAAAATTGCCCACGCGCTCAACGGTCAGATGCAGGTAATTGATAAAGCTGTGATTGTAAAGCTGCTCTTGTAAAGTTATCGACCTTTGCTGGGATTGACTATGACTTCACGACAGCCAACCAATGGGAAAACGTCCCTCCAACACCCTTCGACGCAACACTCTGCCTTAGTACATCAATCTTTCCCAATTACGCCCTCCGCGTCAGTGCAATTAGCTACCAAATCCGCTGCCGAGCCGCTTTGGAGCGATGGACTGCAAGCCACTCTCGATCAGCCTCCAGCAACCTTCTCCAAGCGACTTCTCCTGGGCGGCTTTGTGTTTGGCTGCATTTTTGGGGGATGGGCCTGGTTCGGGCATATCCAGGAGGTGAGCCACGCCCAGGGGCAACTGGTGCCAGAAGGACAGGTTTACAAGGTGCAGCCTATGATCCAGGGAGAAGTGGCCCAGATTCTCGTGGAAGAAGGAGAGGCGGTCAAAACCGGGCAAATTATCGCCACTCTGGATACCCGCCTGGAGCAAACCGAGATTGAGCGGCTGGAACAAAGTTTGACCTCCCAGCACGCCCAGCTTCTGCAGATGCAGGCCCTGATTGAGCGAACCCGCATGGAGGGAGAAGTGCGGCAGGCGATCGCCACCGCCGATGTCAATGCCCAGCAGATGGCCATCACCGAAACTGCAGTAGATATCCAAACCCTTCAGGAAATGCTGACCCATCTGGATACAGAAACTGAGGCTTATCAGAACCGACTGCAAAGACTTCAGCCCCTGGTAGATGCCGGGGCGATCGCCCAAGATCAGCTCTTTGAGGTAGAACAGTCTATTCGGGAGCGGCAGCAAGCCATTACCCAGAATTCGGGCAATCTGGAAAAGTCCCAGGCGGAGAGCGATCGCCTCCAGGCCCAACTGACGCGGCAGCAAGCTGAGGGACAACGGAGCCAGATCGAGCTACAGCAACAATTACAGCAGCTTGAGCGGGAGGCCATCGGTATTCAAGCCCATATCGAAGAAACAAAAGCCTTGCTCAAGGCAGCCCGGACAAAACTGGATCAAATGTTTGTATATGCCCCCTGCGACGGTCTGGTGCTTGCCCTGGGGGTCGAAAACACGGGGGAAGTGATCCAGGCAGGGCAAACCATTGCAGAAATCGCCCCCGATGATGCGCCTTTGGTATTGTCGGCAGCGCTACCCAGCCGAGAGGCGGGTCTGATTGAAACCGGCATGACCGTCAACATCAAGCTGGATGCCTTTCCCTATCAAGACTATGGCATTGTCACGGGCAAGGTTTTGTCCATCTCGCCCAATGCCAAGGCCAATGAGCAACTGGGAGCGGTTTATGAAGTAGATATTGCCCTGGAGCGCGACTATGTAATGCACGAAAATCAACCTGTTGAACTACAGGCTGGGCAAACTGCCCACGCCGAAATTGTGGTGCGGAAACAGCGCATTCTCGATTTGCTGCTTGACCCCATTCGCCAGCTTCAGGCAGGAGGAATTAATCTTTAAGTGTCTGGCCATCCTCGGGTGGGGAAAGCCCCAGCGATCGCTTCCATAATGGATGGCCACTGATTGAACAGATATGGATTAAGTGTAATTTTGCTAGATTTTCCACCCTCCCGTTTGCACCCCCCTAATTGGAGATATGGACACATGAATTCGAACTGCGATCGCGAACTTGGTAAAGCGATGACCCCCGAACAATTTACCCAAGTCGTTGAGGCTATTCTTGAAGGGAAATATTCCTGGGCCTGTGTGCTAATCCTGCGGTTTGCCGGTTACAACCCCCTGCACTACATCCCCTACCGCACCTATAACCGCTTGATGAAGGACCACTGCCAGCGGCAGCCATCCAGACGGGAGCGGCAACTGGCATCGCAGCAAGTTCCCCATACCATTCGCGACCTCGGCTATATTGAGCCATTAAGCGAAAAAGCTTCCCAGGTGAGGGGAGGAGACGGGCTGTATCAAGCATGTCGCGAAGGCCAAAGCCCTGATTTCCTGTGGGAAGAACTTTTTCAAATGCTGGTTTGAACGACACATTTGGTGGGGGCTAAATAGGGATTTCCAGGACGTGAAAGTAAACCAGCGCCCCCACCCCAAAGGTGTATAGAGTAGAAGTACCCAAACCAATGAGCACATCCTTTTTGAGGTTGCGGGGGCGATCGCCAAATACCACATCGGTGGCACCAAACTGCATCATGAGGATGCCAATCACGTTGGAGAGCCAGTAGCCGATCGCCGTTGCCGCCAGAAACCAGTCAGGGTTGATTAGACTCGCGCCCACACCCACGGCATAGGCGATGGGGAAATTAAAAAACAAGTCGTTCCACCAGGACAGGGGCGACAGCATATAGCCTACGCTCACCAGTACGCCTCCTCGCAGCTTCTTCCACATCAACTACTCTCCTCCGGTGCCCATTAAGTATAGTAACGCCATGCGAATGGCGACGCCGCTGGTCACCTGTTGGGAAATCAGGCTGAGGGCGGGGTCGTCCATCACGTCGGAGGTAATTTCCACACCGCGATTGGTAGGGCCGGGGTGGAGGACTTTGACAGTGGGCTTACAGAGCTGGAGGCGATCGCGCGTAATGCCAAACTGCTGATGATATTCCCGCAGGCTGGGCAGCAGGTGCTGGGTCATGCGCTCGTGCTGCAGCCGCAGGGTCATCACGAAATCGGCGTCCTGGAGGGCGGGGGCGAGGGTGTGATGGAGGAAGAGGGCGGGGGCAGGGGGAAAGGAGTCAGGAGTCAGGAGCCAGGAGTCAGGAGTGGGTGGATGGGTGGATGGGTGGATGGGGGAGTTTTGGATTTTGGATTTTGGATTTTGGATTTCGTTGCCTTCTGCCTTCTGCCTTCTGCCTTCTGTCCTCTGCCTTCTGCCTTCTGCCTTCTGCCTTTCATCTTCTCTCTTCTCTCTTTCGCAAAACGCCCCAAACTCCCTCGGCAGCAGCGTCGGCGGGGCGGCCAGGTGAACTTCTGCGCCGCTGGTGGTGAGGCTCCAGATGTTGGAGCGGGCCACGCGGGAGTGGAGAATGTCGCCCACGATCGCCACTTTTTTGCCCTTGAGTAGCTCGCTGCGGGGCTGTTCGGGGTCGAGCAGGGTGCAGAGGGTGAACAGATCCAGCAACGCCTGGGAGGGATGTTCGTGCTGGCCATCTCCGGCATTGAGGACGCGGACGTTGGTTTGCAGGCGGTCCATTTCCTGGGCGATCGCCTGGGGAACGCCCGCCTCCCGGTGGCGAATCACCATAAGATTGGTGCCCATGGCCAGGTAGGTTTTGGCGGTGTCGAGGATGGTTTCTCCTTTGGTGAGGGAGGAGGTTCCAGGGGCGAAGTTGAGCGTGTCGGCAGACAGGCGCTTGGCGGCCAGCTCGAAGCTGCTGCGGGTGCGGGTGGATGGCTCGAAGAATAAATTGGTCACCACCTGCCCCTGGAGGGCGGGCACCTTTTTCATGGGGCGCGACAGCACTTCCCGGAAGCTGTTGGCGGTTTGCAAAATGATGTCGTACTCCTGGGGCGCGAAATCCGCCAGAGAGAGGATGTGGTGACGGTTCCAGTCAGTTGAATCGGGAGCGGCCATAGGTTGAGGGCGATCGCAATCAGTAACTAGCTATACACATCACACTGTAGGGCGTGTTGGGGCGCAAGCCCAACGCACCATCGGGTAAATTAAAACAATCTCTCGGCCCATTCGCCCCTTAGCCGAGGGTATCAGAATGTTGGAACGGGCTGATTTAAGGTTTAATTGATGTGACCTGACCCCATGCGTCCCCGCCATGACCCTCCTGTCAATTACCTACGGCATTTTTTTGCTCAGCATCCTGGGCATCTACTGGACACAGGAAGAGCGATCGCTGCGGCTGTTTATCCTGCTGGTGGCCAGCCTGGTGTTTTACGCTTCGCTGCAAATTCAGTACGTGCCCCTGCTGATTCTCATGGCCCTGGTGACCTTTTACATGGGTTTGGCCATCGGCTCCCCCCTCGACTGGCGCATCCCCGATGAGCAGTGGCAGTTTGCCCAGCAGGATTGGAACCGGCGGCGGCTGCACCTCCTGTGGGTGGGGGTTATTCTCAACATCTTGCTGCTGGTGGGCTTCAGGTACCTGCCGTTTTTACTCTCCTCCACGGGCACCCTGCTGAATTTGCCCATTGCCCAAACCAGTGCCGACTGGATCGGGGCGCGGCTGCTGGTGCCCCTCGGGCTGAGCTACTTTGTATTTGAATGCATTGCCTATCTGGTTGACGTGTATCGGGGCGCGCCCGCTACTCCCAGCCTGCTGGAGTTTTCCACCTACAAGCTGTTTTTTCCCAAGCTGCTGTCGGGGCCGATCACCCGGTTTCACCATTTGGACAGTCAGTTGCAGGCGATGCGATCGCCCCGCTTCGATCAGGTCGTCGATGGCCTCTGGCTGATTGCCTGCGGAGCCGTGAAGAAACTCATGCTGGCGGATCACCTGGCTACCCTGGTCAACCTCAGCTTCGACAACCTGGAGCGGGCGGGCAGCGGCGACCTGTGGCTGGCCACCTTCGCCTACGGGCTGCAGCTTTACCTGGACTTCAGCGGCTATGTGGACGTAGCGCGGGGTAGCGCCACCCTGCTGGGGTTTGAGCTGCCCCAAAACTTTAACTTCCCCTACTTTGCCACCAACCTGGCCGACTTCTGGCGACGGTGGCACATGACCCTGGGAGACTGGCTGCGCAACTACCTGTACTTTCCCCTGGGCGGGTCGCGCAAAGGACTGGCCCGCACCTGCCTGAATCTGATCATCGTCATGCTGGTGGCGGGATTCTGGCATGGGGCGGGGCTGGGGTTCCTCATCTGGGGGGCGATTCATGGCGTCGGTTTAGCGGTGCATCGGCTCATGGAGTTCTTCAGCCAGAAAATCCCAGCTCTGGCCAAATCCTGGCACAGCGTAGCGGGCGTTATCTTTGCCTGGGGGCTGACCCAGCTCACCGTCTTTTTCTCCTGGATTTTCTTTCGCCTGCCCGACCCCCGCGACTTTGGGCTGGTGCTGCGCCACCTCTGGGGTCACTCTGGCGATGTGCAGTTTGCCCAAAAGATCTATCTGGAAACTCTGCAGATCGATCGCGCCCACCTCGCCTGGCTCCTGTGGGGAATTGTGGGGGGCATGGGGCTGATCTACGCGGTGCGGCGGGGGATGAAGCTGCAGTTTAACTGGCATCTCAAGGTACTTTTGGTACCCGTGCTGCTCTACCTGGCCTGGCTGTTGGCCCCGTCGGAGACGCTGCCCTACATCTACTTTGATTTTTGAGCCAAGATGGTAGGAATGCTCGTTCCTCCATCCTTTCGCCGGATCAATTGCCCCCATGAATTTCAAAGATTACTTTTCCAGCCAGGCGCAGGCGTATGCAGCCTATCGTCCCCAATATCCGCCAGAGCTGTTTGCCTATCTGGCCAGTCTGAGTCGCGATCGCCACGCTGCCTGGGACTGTGCCACCGGAAACGGACAGGTGGCCCTGGGGCTGCTGCCCTACTTTGAAACCATCTACGCCACCGACGCCAGCGCCAACCAGATTGCCCACGCCTTTCAGCATCCCCAAATTACCTACGCGATCGCCCCCGCCGAACAGGTGCCCCTGGCGGATGGCCTGGTGGAACTGGTGACGGTGGGCATGGCCCTCCACTGGTTTAACCTGGATCTGTTCTACCGGGAGGTGCGGCGGGTGGTGAAGCCGGGGGGGGCGATCGCCGCCTGGTGCTACGGCGAGTTTGAGCTGCCCGATATTTCTGAAACCCTCCACAGCCTGATTCAAGCCTTCAAAGTGCTGGTGGAACCCTACTGGGCACCAGAGGTCAGCGCCATTCGCGATCAATATCAGACGCTCCCGTTTCCTTTCCAGGAAGTGAACGCGCCCAGCTTCGTCATCCGCACGCGCTGGACGGAGCACGACCTGATCGGCTACCTCACAACCTGGTCGGCCACGCAGCAACTGATGGCGGATCAGGGGGAGGAGTTGGTTTCGTCCTTCACCCAGCAAATCATGGAAGCCTGGCAGGGGCATGACATTGAGGTGCGCTGGCAGATCTGGATGCGGGTGGGTACCCTCTCCTAACGGCTCAGCCCGATAGAAATGAGCTGCAGCCCTGCGCCGACCAGCAGCGTGAGAATAATGCGGCGAAATAGCTGGGCATCGATGCGGTGGGCCAGGGCAATTCCCAACCCCATCCCCAGCAGCACCGCAGGTATCGCCAGCAAAAAGTTAGTCCCCACCGCTGCGGTTAAACGATGCCCCAGGGCGTGGCCCAGAATGACGGCGATCGCCGTTAGCCAGAAAAAGCCCGTCAAATTGCTCTTAAACTCATCGGGGGTCCAGCCCCGGCTGGTGCAGTAGAACACCACAGGTGGGCCGGGAATATTGTAGCTACCCGCCAGCAGCCCCGCCGTAAAGCCAAAGCCATAGGCCCACCCCGGCCCTTTCAGGGGCGGCAGGACAGGACTCACCAGCGAATAGAGGGCATAGGTAGCCACGATCGCCCCCAATCCCATCAGGGTCAACCCCTCCGGCAAATAGTCCACGACCACCAGGCCCACGGGAATCCCCAGCAGCGATGCCACCAACAGCCGCATCACAATCTTCACGTGAAAGCCGTGGCGATAGTAGGCCCACAGCAGGGTATTGGTCAGCATTCCCGTGATCGCCACCAGGGGCGTTACCACCGTCAGACTGGTGGTGTTTGCCAGGATCGGCATGGCCACCAGGGCAAAGCCAAACCCGGCCACGCTCTGTACGAAAGCGGCCAGAAACATCGCAAGGAGAGTGGCGATCGCGATTGTCATAGTGTTCCTTGTTGCTCCCCTGGGGGTTGAACCTAATTGGTGATCAACTGCTGCCTCGTCGGACACAAAATTTTCATCGGATGCAGCTTAACATAACTCTGCGTTAGCCGCATTTTCCCCTCATCTAGCGGTCAATCATCCGCAACTATCCTGATACGGTATGGTGTCTATGCCTAGAGTCGTCTCTGTTCACTCCTATCGGGGAGGAACTGGCAAATCCAACTTCACTGCTAATCTGGCAACGGTGGTCGCCAAGCAAGGTAAACGGGTAGGGGTGGTGGATACGGACATTCCCTCCCCCGGCATCCACAACCTTTTTTGTCTGGAACCAGAGGCGATCGACAAAACCCTCAATAGCTATCTCTGGGGCGAGAGCAGCATCGAAGCGGCAGCCTATGATGTAAGCGCCAATTTAAACCTGCCGGAACCAGGACGGGTATTTCTCGTGCCCTCCAGCTTCAACGCCGATCACATCGCCCGCATTCTGCAGCATGGGTATGACGTCAAGCTGCTGAACGATGGCTTTCGGCGGCTGGTTAAAGAACTCCAGCTCGACTTTTTGTTTATCGACACCCATCCGGGGCTGTCGAGGGAAACCTTTTTGACGATCGCCATTTCCCACGTCCTCATTCTCATCCTCCGCCCCGACAAGCAGGATTACCAGGGCACCGCCGTCACCATTGACGTGGCCCGCCAGCTCAAGGTGCGCAACATGCTGATTGCCATCAATAAAGCCCTGCCCAGCCTCAACTTCGACGCCCTGCGGGAAAAGGTGGAAGACGCCTATGGTGTGCCCGTTGCCGGTATTTTCCCCCTGTCTGAAGAGATTCTGAAGCTGGGCAGCGAGGGAGTTTTTTGCGTTGCCACCCCCGACAGCCCCATTACCCAGGAGTTTAACCGGGTGGCGCAGCAGTTGATGATCGACTAGCGCCCCCATGAGGAGTATTTGTCTATGGCTGAACACACTGAAAGAAAGGATTTGGCCTCCCTGGCGAGTTCGATTCAGGCGGTGGCGTCGCCGTTTCGCCGCTATTTGTCTGACCTGCACGAAACCTACCAGTCCCTGAATGAGGGAGCTGTCGCCGACTACATTCCCGAACTGACCCTGGCCAGGTCTGAATGGTTTGGCATTTGCGTGACCACGATGGACGGACGCGTGTTTGAGGTGGGAGACTGCGACCAGCCGTTCACCATCCAATCCATCTCCAAAGCCTTTGTCTACGGGCTGGCCCTGGAAGACCACGGGCGAGAATATGTCAATACTAAGGTGGGGGTCGAGCCAACCGGGGAGGCGTTTAACTCCATCGTGCTGGATGAGGCCACCAATCGGCCCTATAACCCCATGGTCAATGCGGGGGCGATCGCCACCACCGACCTGGTGGAGGGCAACGGCAACACCGAGCGACTCAAGCGCATGCTCGATATGTTTCGCCGCTACACCGGACGCAGCCACACCGTTGATATGCCCGTCTCGCTGTCGGAAAAGGCCACTGGCTTCCGCAATCGCGCCATCGCCTACCTGATGCTGAATTTTGGCATGGTGAGCGATCGCATCGATGAAACCCTCGACCTCTACTTTCAGCAGTGCTCTATCCTGGTGACCGCCCGCGACCTGGCGATGATGGCGGCCACCCTGGCTAACCAGGGGATCAACCCCGTCACGGGGGAACGGGCGTTGGATGCGCACTATGTCCAGGACGTAATCAGCGTAATGATGACCTGCGGCATGTACGACTACTCCGGGGAATGGGCCTACCGGGTGGGCATGCCCGCTAAGAGCGGCGTGGGCGGCGGCATTACCGCTCTGGTGCCAGGAAAGTTGGGGATCGGGACGTTCTCGCCCCTGCTGGACGCGAAGGGCAACAGCGTCCGGGGGATTAAGGTTTGTGAAGACCTGTCCCGCGACTTTGGGCTGCACATCTTCAACTGCGCCCCAGCGGAGCACGACCTGACGGCCTGGTTGGATGGGGATCGGTCGGTGGATGAGTGGTGAAGGGAGGCGGGGAGGTGGGTAGATGGGTAGCTATATCAGGATTTGAGGGATAAATTAATATTTGAGGGATAAATTAAAAGCTGAATGAGGTAGATCGAGTCGCTCGATAGGAGGATCGGTTAAGGGGGATGGCGACATGGGTAGGTGGGCGACGTGGGCTGAGGCAGGTGCCTTTGCGGCTGATTCTCATCCTGGTGTTTACGCCCCAGGTCATCAGCGTTGTTGGATTGATCGGCTACCTGTCGTTTCGCAACGGGCAAAAGGCGGTGACCGATTTGGCGAATCAGCTCCGGCGGGAGTTGACCACAAGAAGCGAGCGCTGGAGGTGGCCCAAATTACCGGGAGCGACTATTTTCAGAACATTCAGAGCGAAGTCGAAGCCATCAACCTGGACGAGTTTTGGAACAAGCTTTGAACAAGCGCCGTCCCCACCAGGGATAGTATTCAGGAGTCAGGAACCAGAAGCCGGATTCCTATTGAATTCTGACTCCTGGATTCTGAATTCTGGATTCCTATCGAGTCCAGTTTTCCATAAGCAACTCAATTCAAAACCCAAAACTTACTGCTTTCTCGCGCCTAACCGCACCCGCACTAGAGCATAGGGAGGCGCAGCGGCGATCGCCTCAATCCGCTGGGGCCGCACCTTTAAATCGGCCAGATCATCCTCATGGCCTACTATCAGGGCTTCACGGGAAGGGATTGCTGCTGGGGGTAAATTTCGCAGGTGGGCGATCGCCTCGTTTGGGCTATAAATGTAGGTCACCGGACGCTGGGCGTAAAACACCAGGCTGGGTTTCTGGAACCCCACCATCACCAGGGGTTCGTTGGGCTGTTGCACTTCGGTAATCACCGCCGCAAGCTGCCGCAGGGGAGCCTGTCGCTGGCTATCCATCAGGCCCATGGCGGGAATGAAAGTCAGCAGCAGAAACGCCACAAAGCCCACCAGGTTGGTGCTCCACAGCCACTGGCCCCGCCGCCGGATCAGGAGCGCCAGACCCAGCAGGGCCGCGATCGCCCAGGCCCATCCCCCGTAGACGAGTACCCCCGATTCCCGCATTACCTGGGGAAAGTTGGGCATGGCGGGATCGTTGCCAATCCAGTTGGCGCTGTGGGCCACCCCGCCTGCCAGGATCGCCAGAAACAGAAGGTTAAAGCCGTGGCTAATCTGCAACCCTCGGTCGGCCTGGGGCGAGACCATCTGGTCGCTCCACAGCAGGGCCACCAGAATGGCCGCCGCTGGCAGCAGGGGCAGCGTGTAGCTGGGCAGCTTGGTGGCGGCGACGGTGAAGAAGCCGAAGATCACCAGGAACCAGATGGTGGCAAATAGTCCCAGTTGGCGATCGCGCGGTTGCCGTTGCCATCGAGACCAACGCCATGCCTGTAAACGGGCGATCGCCACGGGCAGATACACCGACCAGGGCAGAAATCCCATCAACACCACCGGAAAATAGAAGTACCACGGCCCCGCATGGTTGTTGACGACGCTGGTAAATCGCTCGACGTTGTGGTAGCCAAAAAAGCTGTCGATGTAGGCTTGTCCGTTGGCCTGGATCACCAGCAGATACCACGGGAGCGTGATCCCCAAAAACAGCAGGCTCCCCTGGAGAACCCGCATCTCCCGCAGAAGGGTGCCCAGGGTACCGACCCAGGCCGTGAACCCGACCACGATTACCCCTGGAACCACAATTCCCACCGGGCCTTTCGCCAGGACAGCCAGGGCACAGAAGAGGTAAAAGGCCAGATACCAGCGGGCCTGCCGCCTGGGGAGGTCAGGTTGGGCATAGCCGCAGAAGAACGTCAAAAGGGCAATGCCGATGCAGGCAGTCAGCAGCATATCGGACACGCCGGTGCGCCCCCAGACGATCATCTGCAGGTTGAGGGCGATCGCCCCACTGCCAATCCAGGCCGCCCCCCAGCGCTGGAGCAGGTTATTTTCGGCAGACGGCAACTCCCATCGGGCATGACCGAACCGCTGGAGCGTATAGCCCACCAGGGCGGTGAGGGCGATCGCCGACAGGGCGGAGGGCAGGCGGGCAGCCCATGCGTTAACGCCGATGGTGTGGTAGGCGATCGCCATCAGCCAGTAAATGAGCGGCGGCTTGTCGAACCGGGTCGCGCCATTGAAGTACGGGGTGATCCAGTCGCCCGTGACGGTCATCTGGCGGGCTGCCTCAGCAAATAGCGGCTCGGTTTCGTCCACCAGTCCCACGCTGCCCAGGTGCCAGAGAAAGGCGATCGCCCCCACCAGCCCCACCCAGGCAATCCAGGCAATCCAGGCCCAGCGGGACTGTTTTTGCAGGAACGGCAGTAGCCCCCGTGGGCGCATGGACGGTGGAGAGGGCAAATTCGGGATCATGGCGATTGGCTCTGGTGGCGGATGGCCCTGAATAGACAGGGCAGCTTTTCAATCCACCACTTTACCCGCAAACCCCAGGATTTCAAATCGCCCGGTTAGGGTCATAGATTAAATAACCTAATCAATCATCCCCCCGTCAGGGCATTGCCATGCCCCTAACCAAGAATTGCGCTCTATTAACTTCATGTCCCTTAGGGAGAGTCGGGCTGGGGCGATCGCAACGGTAGCTCCCACTCCGCCGTTTCTCCATTCCAGGTAGGTAGGGGCGTCACCCCCACCACGTAAGGCCCCCAATAGCGGCGGGATCCGTCTTCGGCAAAGGCGGCGATGATGTCCCCCGTTTGCACCTCCAGCCCTCCGTCTGGCAGGGAGAGAATGAGACCGCTTACCTCCCCTTCATTGGGAGCAAAGTCCCAGTGAACCGGCTCCCGATAGGCATCGGGCAAAGGCAGCCCAACCAGGTCTGAGGCGATCGCCCCGGTGCCATTTTCGTCAGTAGCCATCCCCAACTGGGGCAGCAACGCCACCCGAATGGGATGCAGGGTCTGATTGCTAACCCGCAGGGTGCCCCGCTGGTCATTCGCGGGAACGCTCGTCTCTGTGGCGTCGGGGTTAGCAGCGATGGGTGGTGCCGTCTCCGACGAGTTGGTGTCAGGTTCAGGGGAAGTGGTGGGCGTTTCAGCCGAGTCGCGGGGTGGGGTGACTGGCTCCACCGGTGGCGGTAGAGAAACGGTGTCCTCTGAGGTGGGGGAGGGGGGCTGAACCACCACTTCCAGCGACTGAAACAGGAGCAGGAGCAGCACTCCAAGCCCTAAAAAACCGCCTAGAATGCCCCAAAAAACTGGGTTGGATCCAACGCTACCAAGTTGGGAGCTGGGCTTGTGCTGTAAATCTTTGTCTGACAATGGTTCCCCCTGGTTTGCACCACGCTGCTCAAGTGCGGCTGTGTTTGGCTAGAAGTGTGGAGGCGATGCGTATGGCGATCGCCCCAAAACATGTGGATATGGGTGAATTGGCTAGATGAATTGGCTAAAATAAGATACTTTGGCTGGCAGGTTTTAAGGCCGCCCCGGAGCTTTCATCGGCCCATAGCAAGCTGGATGACAGATCAGCAGCCCTTGCAACCAAACCTCCTGAAAAGGAAAAAATCAATGCAGCAGGACGAACCATGCAAAATACTCGACTAAACAGCCTGCTCGATGCGACCTTGCAGTGGCTTAACCTGTGGCTCAATAACCCCTGGCGGCGCATCTCGCTGATTATCATTAGTCTGTTGTTTGGCAACTTTGCTGCCACGGTGATAGCTACCGTTACCGGGCAAAATGCCGACTGGGACGTCCTGGTTGCGTTGCTTCTGCTGTCTTTCATCGAGTTGAGTAGCTGGTTAATCTATAGCGGACGATTTCAGGAACCCAGCCGAGGTAAGGTGACGGGACGACGCCCGCTGATCCTGGAGATGCTAAATGCTACCAAGCTGGGCCTGATCTACGGGTTATTCGTTGAAGCATTCAAGTTAGGCAGCTAGACAAAACCGTAATGGCAACTCAATCCCATTCCATTCATGACCTGCTATTGCCCTGCCTGGCGGGGGAGCCACTACCGGACTTATCGCGGCAGCAGCTAGAAGTCGATCTGTTGACCAATCCGGATATCTGTGGTGCATTTGGTATCACGCCCGAAACCGTTGGTGAGGCGGTTGAGCGGCGATCGCAGCTCTTGAGAGCGCTGTATCCGTCTCTACAAAAACTTTGTTGCGATGCTTGGCAATGGCCCGCAATCCCGATGGAGACCCTGTGGTCTTTGTGGCTACCCCTTGCCCAGCAGCTAGCCAGTCATCACCAATCCCTGGGACGGCCCCTCGTTCAGGGCATCCTGGGCGGTCAGGGAACGGGAAAAACAACCCTTGCTGCTATTCTATCGTGTATCCTCAGCGGGTTGGGCATTCGGGTTTGCTGTTTATCGATAGATGACCTTTACAAAACCCATGCCGACCGCATGAAGCTGCGGCAGGTTGATCCCCGCTTTGTGTGGCGTGGGCCACCGGGCACCCACGATGTGGATCTGGGTCTGGCGGTTCTGCAGCAACTCAGGCAAGCCGCCCCCAACGAACCTGTTCAAGTGCCCCGTTTTGACAAATCTCTCCACCAGGGGTCGGGCGATCGCACCACTCCAGAAACGGTGCAGGGCGTTGGCGTGGTTTTGTTTGAAGGCTGGTTTGTGGGGGCACGCCCCATCGATCCCCAGCGGTTTGACCAGGCTCCGTCCCCCATCGACACCGACGCCGATCGGGCCTTTGCCCGCGAAATTAATCAGCGTCTGCAGGCTTATCTGCCCCTGTGGGATCAGATGGATCGGCTGATGGTGCTCTATCCGGCAGACTATCGCCTCAGCCAGCAGTGGCGTCGGGAGGCCGAACAGGTGATGAAAGATCAGGGGAAGTCGGGTATGTCAGACGCTGAGATCGAGCAGTTTGTTACCTACTTCTGGCGATCGCTCCACCCCGACCTATTCATTACGCCCCTCTGCCACGACTCAAAGCGGGTTGACCTGGTGGTAGAAATTAATGCCAACCACGCCCCTGGTCGCATCTATCGCCCCTAATCGGCCTTCGGCCCCGTTACCATTTGCAGTACAAACGGCTCACCACCCGCCTCATGGTAGCGGTCAGCCCACTGGCGGATGATTTCATCCAGCTCGTCGAGGGCTTGATCAACTCGCTCTGGGGGGATGTCCATTTCTTCTAAAAAGCGTACAGTGCGGGGTTGGCGCTCGGCCCAGTCGCGCATCATGCGGAAGTAGCGGGCCGTATCTTCCACCATGATGTAGGTGCGCTCTTCGTCGTTGGCTGGGGAATAGGACGATCGGGTCAGGGCGTAGAAGGGCATTCCCCAGGGGGAGTCAATCCGAGTGACCGTGCCGGAGTAGATGAGCCGTCGCTTGATGTGCTCAGCCAGGGCTTCACTGAGGGGCATTTGCCGCTCATCGGGCAGGTCTTCCTGGGAGCGCACATGGAGAAATTCGATGAGTTCCATAAACTGGAACGAGTTAATCAGTTGGGCATCGGGCAGGTTGGGCGGCAGCTTCTCTTCAAGCTGGCGCTTTTCGTCGGAGGTGAGGCCCGTGCCAGGAATGCGCGATCGCCCCGGCATCCAGGGATAGTGCTCCATCCAGACGTAGGGGAGCTGAATGAGATAGCGCGGCTCCTGGGAACCCAGCATTTTGAGCAGCTTTCCCTCAGTTAAAGCCTGACGCACCTCCTCCACAATGACCTTGACCCGTTTGGGTTCAATGTGGTGCAGGTGCCCGGTCATCCGCAGGTTTTGCCCCTGCTCCAGGTAGGTCATGTAGATGGCACACTTGGCAGCGGTGGCAGCGGCATCGAGAAATGCCCCGTGCCGGTGGCCACTGGTGCGCATCGCGCTGAACGCCAGGTATAACATGATCTGATCCATCGCACTGGGACTGAGATTTTTGATCAGATCGGTGTCACTTTTCATACTGAAACTAAGGGTGTGAGGCGTAAAAACTACAAAATCGTGGAACCGCAGCGCCAAACTTCTGGAAAACGCCAGAATTCGCGTCAAGCCCACTTTTGGTACCACTAGCTTAGATCAGATTGATACAATCAGCACGAGTTATTTCAGCAAAATCAATTAAACTCTTTTCGGACTTGCGCAGTTTGGTGATCTTGATGGGTGCTGCGCGCTCACAAAACTACCCAGAACTCCAGGACGCCGCACGCAGTGCGTCAGTCCTATTCTCCTTAAAGCGTCTTGAAGGGCCGTTGGGGGGTGTCAACTTAAGGTGGGACAGTGGGGCGCACTGCGCCCCACTGTCCCGTTAATTTTGTCCCACTTAAAGCGGGAACCCGGCCGTTGGGTACAAATGATTCGTCTAAGATAGGTGAACGGGTTTTCCCGGTCGGTTTTTTGGCACAGTCATGCTCTCCCAAATTTACTACCTGATTCGGTCGCGCCAGGATGGCCGTCATCTTGTCGCCCATCCCCATCCGCCGACACCTACCAGCCCAGATCACCCTCCTCCAGCCCAAAATTCCGCGTTTTTGCTGCTGTTTACAGACCACGCTGATGCCCTGAGCTATCTCAATACCCATGGCCGCGACCTGGCCCATCAGTTTGCGGTCGAGTCGGCCACTGGTACTCAGCTTTCTGGGCTGATGCAGCGCTGGGGGTTTGCCGGGGTGGGCATGGTACGGGATCCGCTCCTGCCGCGCATCGAATTCATGCAGAAAGAATCTCCCCTGGATCGATTATAGAGTTTAATTTCTACTCACAAAATAAATAGTAAGTAGAACTGCATTGAAAAACGAAGGTTAGAAAACCGGGGCGCTCCCCCAGTGTTTCTAACAAGAATTTCATTGTGCTGACCTACTTAGACGACGGGCGATCGCCCCCCCAACCGCCAGCGGGGTCGCGTTTTGAGATACAATACACAACCCTGGAGGGGTAATGGGCTTCCAGCCTCCTTTATTTCCTCCGTCCCTGATCTCAACCGTTCATTTCATAGACCCGCATGGCGAAGCCCTATCGCATTACGCTTTTACCCGGTGACGGCATTGGCCCCGAAATTATGGCGGTGGCTGTCGACATCCTTCAGGAAGTTGGGCGGCAGCTCGACCTCCAGTTCGAGTTTCCAACGGCCCCCATCGGCGGCTCGGCCATCGACGCCACGGGTGATCCCCTCCCCGACGAAACCCTGGCCCAGTGCCGCGCCAGTGATGCTGTCTTGCTGGCGGCCATCGGTGGCCCCAAGTGGGACAGTTTGCCCAACCACCTGCGGCCTGAGCGGGGGCTGCTGGGTCTGCGGGCGGGCCTCCAGCTCTTTGCCAACCTCCGTCCTGCCAAAATTCTGCCCCAGCTCATCGACGCCTCCACCCTCAAGCGCGAGATCGTAGAAGGGGTCGACATCATGGTGGTGCGAGAACTCACAGGGGGCATTTACTTTGGCCAGCCCAAAGGCATTTTCACCACTGAAACCGGCGAACAGCGGGGGGTCAACACAATGGCCTACACCGCTACTGAAATTGACCGCATTGGCCGGGTGGCCTTTGAAACCGCCCAAAAGCGCCGCCGCCAGCTCTGCTCCGTTGATAAAGCCAATGTGCTGGATGTGTCTCAGCTCTGGCGCGATCGCATCACCCACCTCGCCGCGGATTACCCCGATGTGGAGCTGTCCCACCTCTATGTAGACAATGCCGCCATGCAGTTGGTGCGCTACCCCAAGCAGTTTGACACCATCGTTACGGGCAACCTGTTTGGCGATATTCTCTCGGACGCCGCCGCCATGCTTACGGGCAGTATTGGAATGCTGCCCTCGGCTAGCCTGGGGGCAGATGGGCCGGGGGTGTTTGAGCCGGTTCACGGTTCGGCCCCTGACATTGCGGGCCAGGACAAGGCCAACCCCATCGCCCAGGTGCTCAGTGCGGCCATGATGCTGCGCTATGGTCTGGACGAGCCAGAAGCTGCCGATCGCATTGAGGCTGCCGTAGAAGCGGTGCTGAATCAGGGCGATCGCACAGGCGATATCATGTCCCCCGGTATGAACCTGCTGGGCTGCAAAGCCATGGGCGAGTCTCTGCTGAACGCCTTAGGGAAGTCGAACCTGCTAGTCTAGAGGGGGAACGCTTAACGTTTCTTCAACTTTGCCTGTCGTCAAGAAATTTCAGAGTCAGACCCGTGCCCCACACCATTGTCACGAATACCTGCGAAGGCGTTGCCGACTGCGTGGACGCCTGCCCGGTTGCCTGTATCCATGAAGGCCTCGGCAAAAACGCGAAAGGAACCGACTGGTACTGGATCGATTTTGCCACCTGCATTGACTGCGGCATCTGTCTCCAGGTTTGCCCAGTAGAAGGGGCGATCGTTCCCGAAGAACGCCCAGACCTACAAAAAACGCCCTAGTACCCCAACCGATGACCACCGCCGAGCCGCTGCTGCACGTTCACCAGGTTTATGCCGGTTACGTTCCTGGCCTTGACATTCTCCAGGGTATTAACTTCGCCGTCTACCCTGGGGAACTGGTGGCGGTGATTGGCCCCAACGGCGCAGGCAAGTCAACCCTGGCCAAAGCTATTTTTGGTTTGCTCACGCCCCACCAGGGCGATATTCAGTTCAAAGGGGAAAGCATTGCCGGTCTGCGTCCCAACCAGATTGTGCAGCGGGGGATGTGCTACGTTCCCCAGATCGCCAATGTTTTTTCCTCCCTCAGCGTTGAAGAGAATCTGGAGATGGGGGCATTCATTGAATCCTCCCCCCTGAAGCCCCTGAAGCAGCAGATTTTCGACATGTTTCCCGTTCTGGCAGAGCGGCGGCGACAGGCGGCTGGTACCCTCTCTGGTGGAGAGCGGCAGATGCTGGCCATGGGCCGTGCCCTCATGCTCAAGCCTGATTTGCTGCTGCTGGACGAACCCTCGGCGGCCCTGTCTCCTGTGCTGGTCAACAGCACCCTGGAGCAGATTCAGCGCATCCACGAGGCTGGCACCGCCATTGTGCTGGTGGAGCAAAATGCCCGTCGTGCCCTGGCCATTGCCGACCGGGGATACGTGCTGGATACGGGGCGCGATCGCTTCGAAGGCCCCGGCCCCTCCCTGCTCAATGATCCTAAAGTCGGGGAACTGTATCTGGGCACCCGCCACCTGAACCGGTGATTTAACCTGAAATTTTTATTTCAATTGTGGTTCTGAACCTTCACCCCCATCACCTCCGGCAGATTGCCGCCCATGCGGAACGCACCTATCCTCAAGAGTGCTGCGGATTGCTGCTGGGCCGGATGCCGACCGGCGATACCATCTCCACCCAGGCGAGCCAGCCCCCTTCCCCCCGGTTCAGCCCAGGGAAAACGGTCGTTGAGATTTGGGAAAGCACTAACGCCTGGAATGAGGAAGCTGCCGCTACCCTCCAAAGTCTGACGCCGACCACCGAAGCCTCACCCCACAGCAAAGCCGATCGCTACTGGATTGATCCCAAAGAAATGCTAACGGCCCAGCGATGGGGGCGCGATCGCCAGCTCAATATTATCGGCGTCTACCACTCCCACCCCGACCACTTGGCGATTCCCTCAGAGTGCGATCGCGCCTGCGTCTGGAGTGAGTATTCTTATATCATTGTTGCCGTACGCCACGGTTCTGCCCAAGATGTCCTATGCTGGACTCTTGATGAACATCATCAGTTTCAACCGGAAGGGTTTCGCTTGCTCGCCCCCTCCGCCCCTATCTGACTCACTCGCTTTACCACCGCCACCATGTTGAATCCAAACCTGGATGACATCCAGCTTTCCCGTGAAGAATACGAGCGCTTTTCCCGGCATCTGATCCTTCCAGAGGTTGGGCTAGATGGGCAGAAGCGCCTGAAAGCAGCCAGCGTGCTCTGCATCGGCACGGGCGGCCTGGGATCTCCCCTTTTGCTCTACCTGGCTGCCGCCGGGGTGGGGCGCATCGGCATTGTTGACTTTGACGTGGTCGATCGCTCCAATCTACAGCGCCAAATTATCCACGGCACCTCCTGGGTGGGTAAGCCCAAAAT
This sequence comes from Synechococcales cyanobacterium, assembly GCA_035285585.1. GTDB lineage: Bacteria > Cyanobacteriota > Cyanobacteriia > CAKZMO01 > CAKZMO01 > JAYKGU01. The sequence continues at coordinate 24,133 of JAYKGU010000107.1, read as the reverse complement.
TCACTCCGCCAAAAATCGCATTCAAGAAATCAACCCCCTCTGCCAGGTTGATCTCTTTGAAATCCGCCTGAGTTCCGAAAACGCGCTGGACATCCTCAAAGACTACGACATCGTGGTGGATGGCACCGACAACTTCCCCACCCGCTATCTGGTCAACGATGCCTGCGTCTTGCTCAACAAGCCCAACGTCTACGGCTCCATCTTCCGGTTCGAAGGGCAGGCCACCGTTTTCAACTACCAGGACGGCCCCAACTACCGCGACCTCTACCCCGAACCGCCACCGCCCGGACTGGTTCCCTCCTGCGCTGAGGGCGGCGTCCTCGGCGTTCTCCCTGGCATCATCGGCACGATCCAGGCCACCGAAACGATTAAGATTATCATCGGTCAGGGCACTACGCTCAATGGTCGGCTGCTGCTGTTCGACGCGCTGAACATGAAGTTCCGGGAGCTGAAGCTGCGGCCCAACCCCATCCGTCCCGTCATCGAAACCCTGATCGACTACGAGCAGTTCTGCGGCATTCCCCAGGCTAAAGCGGCGGAGGATGCCCAGCAGTCCGCCCTTTCCGAGATGACCGTCCAGGAACTTAAGCAGTTGCTGGATAGCGGCACAGACAACTTTGTGCTCCTGGACGTGCGTAATCCCAACGAGTACGACATCGCCCAAATTCCCGGTGCGGTGCTGGTGCCCCTCCCCGAAATCGAAAGCGGCGAAGGCATCGAGAAGGTGAAGCAATTGACCAACGGCCATCGGCTGATTGCCCACTGCAAAATGGGTGGGCGATCGGCCCGTGCCCTCTCCATTCTCAAAGAGGCGGGCATTGAGGGCACCAATGTGAAAGGCGGAATTCAGGCCTGGAGCCGGGAAATTGACGCTTCCGTTCCCGAGTACTAAGGAGATTTCTGGAAAAAATTTACCCTCGGTTGAACGGTTGGTAGGGCAAATGGCCATTTGCCCCTACGTCGTCCGGTAGGATCATTCTCAAAAATCTCCTAGGGAGATTTCTTGGGTATCAACTTGAGGCGAAACCGTGGAGTACGGCGCGCCCCGCTGTCCTGCTAACTTTGTCTCACTCAAAGCGGGAATCGCTGATCCACCTTCTGACCCCAAAATTTGTAACCCCCTTTTCCCGGTGGCGCGATCGCCATCGGGATTTTTTACGGATGGGGGCGATCGCCCCTATTGGGTCATTCCAGGGATAATACGCCAGTGTTTCCCCTACCCCAGATCCTGGGAATTCTAAGCCTACCTGCGAATTTTACGAAGACTTCATCCCAATCCCCTGACCGAGTGCAAGCTCGCAGCCGTAAATAGGGATAGGTGCATCACTCATTTGGAACGTCATTTAAGTAGGTCAGCACGGTTAAATTCATGTCAGAAAACCGGGGGAGCGCCCCACCGGGAAGCACCCCCGGTTTTCTAACCTTCGTTTTTCACTGCAGTTCTACTTAGGAATATTTTTCTCTCAAATATTCCTCTGGAATCACGATTTAGAACATCCGTTCGGAATTCCCGTTCCGCCGTTCTCACTCCTGGTGTCTTAACTATGACCACGACCCTCTCACCCATTCCTTTTGTCGACTTAAGCATCCAAAATCGGCCCATTGAAGATGAGTTGAAGCAGGCCGTTTGGGCCGTTATCCAGCGGGGCGATTTCATCTTGGGGCAAGCGGTTCGCGATTTTGAACAGGCCTTTGCCAGTGCCTGTGGCACTCGGTTTGGTGTTGGCGTTGGCTGTGGCACCGATGCGATCGCCCTGGGATTGCAGGCAGCAGGCATCGGGCGGGGAGACGAGGTGATGCTACCGGCCAATACTTTCATCGCCACCCTATTGGGCGTGCTACGCACGGGAGCCACCCCCATCCTGGTCGACTGCGACCCCAACACCGCCCTGATTGATTTAATTGCCGTTGAAAAAGCGATCACGCCCCGCACCCGTGCCGTTGTGCCCGTGCATCTCTATGGCCAGATGGTCGATCCCCATGCTTTGCGCGACCTGGCCCGCACCTACGACCTGATGATTTTCGAAGATGCCGCCCAGGCCCACCTGGCCGAGCGGGAGGGGCATCGGGCCGGATCCGTCGGCGTAGCGGCTGCCTTCAGCTTTTATCCCAGCAAAAACCTGGGGGGCTTTGGTGACGGAGGCATGCTCGTCACAGGCGACGAAATGATCGCTAAGGCAACCTGCTCCCTTCGTAACTACGGCGCACCCCGCAAGTACTACCACACCGATCTGGGCACCAACAGCCGGTTAGACACCCTCCAGGCGGCCATCCTGTCTGCCAAGCTGCCCTATTTGCCCAGCTGGAACCGCGATCGCCACCGCATTGCCCAGTGCTACGATGCCCTGCTGAAGCCACTGCGGCACGATGGCATTATCCCCATCACGAATGAAAGTGGCAGCGGCCATGTCTATCACCTTTATGTCATTCGCGTACAGGATCGCTGTCGGCTCGATCGGGGGCGGCTCCAGACCGAACTAGCTAACCACGGCATCCAAACCGGTATCCATTACCCCATTCCCTGCCATCTGCAGCCCGCCTTTCGCCACCTCGGCCACATCTGCGGCGATTTTCCCAATGCTGAAATGCTCTGCCACGAAGTCCTCTCCCTACCCATCTATCCCGGTATGACTAACGCCCAGATCCTCCGGGTCGTGAGCGCCCTACGCGACCTGGTCAATCCGACGGCTATCATTGATCCGACCGTGATTGATCCCATCGATCCCTCTAGCATTAGCGTGTTGGTAGCAGGGTAAGCCCATGTCGCTAAAGGTTACCTCCTCCAAGCTTGTGCATTCCCGTAGAGCACCGGAAATGGCTCTATGGGGCCTCCTCCTGGTGCTCTATGGGCCGCTGCTGCTGCACTGGTATGACGGCTGGCTCAACAAGTCCATTAGCCTGGAACACGAGTACTTTAGCCACGGGGTGATTGGCCTACCCTTTGCTGCTTACCTGCTCTGGCAGAGACGCGATCGCTGGCCGCAACTTCCTTCCCCCTCCCTCGCTGGCTCGCTTTCCGGAGGGCTGCTCCTGATCTTCGGGCTGGCTCTCTACTTGAGCGGCGTTCCCGACGCCATCAACTTCTCCCTGCCCATAGTTTTAACGGGGCTTTGCCTCTGGTTCAAAGGTCGGGCGGGCCTGACACAAATGGGCTTTCCCCTACTGCTGGTCTGGCTGGCCACCCCCACCCAAATGCCCTATCTGATTGCGCCCTACACTCTGCCGCTGCAGCGGTTTATTGCGGGTGTGGCCGGATTTATTCTCTTTCAAATCGGGCTGGATGTGCAGGTCGAGCAAATTTATTTGTTTGTAAACGATCGCATCGTCGAAGTTGCTCCCCACTGTGCGGGCCTCAAGATGCTGTTCACCAGCCTCTATGTAGGGCTGATGCTATTGATCTGGACGGGGACCTGGAAAGCCCGGACTAAGGTTATCACCTTTGGCGTCGGCATCGTGCTGCTGAGCGTCAGCGCCAACATCCTCCGCAACACCTTTCTCACCCTCTTTCACGGCACGGGGAACACCCAGGCGTTTGACTGGCTCCATGAAAGCTGGGGGGGCGACCTTTACTCGGCAGGGCTGCTCGGTTCCCTGGTGCTGCTGCTCAATGCTATCGATCGCTGGTTCCCTGGCGATCCTAGCTCGTCACTGCCGTCCCCCTCCCAGGAGCAGGAGTGCTAAACATGGAAGCTATCCAGACCGTTCTCGCCTCCTTAAGTCGCTCCAGCCTGGTACGGCGACTGCTGCCGGTGGGGCTGTTGGCGATCGCCGCCATCATCATCACCCCCAACTACATCACAGGAGCCTGGGCCTGGGAACAGCCGCCCCAAACCGCCATCCTGTCTCAAATCCGCGCACTACGAGATACGGGACTCGATCTGCCCGACTGGCAAACCCTGGAGCAAAAGACCACCGAAATTGGCGGCCACCAGTGGTCGGTTCAGGCGATCGCCCCCTCTGACGGCTCCTTACCCGATAGCGATCGCATCAGTCCCCAGCGCCCGGTGTACCTGTTCCTGCGCCCCCAGGCTGACCACGCCGACCAGCCCCAGGTGGAATGGGTTGATATCAACGGGGCCTACGACTGGACGACCGATCGTCTCCGCCGCATTGAATTTTCAGGGTTTGCATCTTCCCCGACTGCTACCTCCAGCCATTCCGTTATCGCCCGCTATCTGCGGGGTTGGAATCTAGACCAGACCTTCGCTGTCGTCCAGTGGTATGCCTGGAAAACGGGGGGTAGTGCCTCAACCCTGGACTGGTTTCTGGCAGACCAGGCCATCCAATGGCGCGATCGCCAGCGTCAGCCGTGGGTGGCCGTCAGTCTGCTGATTCCCATTGAGCCACTGGGGGACATTGAGCAATCCCGCTCCTTGGCCGCCACCCTGGGGCAAACCGTCCAGGCCAGTCTGGTCGAGCAAGCTTTCACCCCCGTTGCAACCTCCGGTGAACCCTGATGATCCTTTACTGTCAAACCCTCCAGCCCCTCAAAGCCTGGTCCCTACTCAGCCTCTATTCCCTGAGCACCGCCCTGGCCAGCAGCCTGCTCTGGGGACTGGCGGCCCGCGCCACCGCTCCGCCCGCTGCCACCCTGCCGTCCGCTGCCACCGAGGTAGCGCAAACGATTGACGTCATCCCGCCACCCGCCGCTTCACCGGCCCCAGAACTGTCACCCCTTGATCAGCTCTACGATGCCCAGCAGCAACTGCGCGATCGCATGCCATCCCCTTTTGCTCCGGCGGTCGATCCAGCCAACTCGCTCGACGCAGAGTTTGACCGCTACCGCCTCGGCCCCGGTGACTCCATTTTCGTCAACGTCCAGGGGTTCCCAGAGGCCAACTTCCAGGCCACCCTCGACCTCCAGGGCAATATTCTCGTTCCCCTGGCGGGCATTGTGCCCTTGCAGGGACTCACCCTTGACCAGGCCCAGGAACTCATCCATGCCCAGCTCAATCGCTTCTATGTCAATCCCGTCATTGACCTCACCCTGGTGGTGCAGCGTCCGGTACAGGTCACCATCCTGGGGGAAGTGGTGCGTCCAGGTCTCTACCCTCTGCAGTTGGCCAACCTGCCCGCTGCCCTGATCACCGCAGGCGGCACGACCCGTCTGGCCAACCTCAAATCGGTGCAGGTGCGGCGGGTATTGCGCGATCGCACCGGAGCGGTTGTCGATGTGATTGAGGAAAGCGTCGACCTATTTTCTCCCCTGGCGGAGGGGCAATCCCTGCCCACCACTCGTCTGGCCGATGGCGATGTCATCATTGTCCCTACCCTGACGGCAGAGGAAATTGAGGCATACGATCGCACCCTGGTGGCCCGCTCCACCCTGGGGCAGCCTACCATGAACATCCGGGTGCTCAGCTATCCCACCCGTATCGGCAACCTCACCCTGCCCAGCGGCAGCGATTTCCTGGATGCCATCACCGTTATCAGTCCTGAGCAAGCTTCCTCAGACCTGCGCCACATCGCCCTGATTCGTTATGATCCAGCCACGGGGCGCGCCATCAAGCTGGAGCTGGATGCGAAGGACGCTTTCATGGGAGATACCTCTCAAAACGTGGTACTCGAAGACAACGATGTCATCGTCATTGGCCGCAGCCTCATCGCCCGCATCACCTTCACCCTGAATACCTTTACCCAGCCCTTCCGCGACGTCCTCGGATTTGTCCTCTTCTTCGACACCATTCGCAGCAGTGTGGAAACCCTGTTTCGTCCCGACAGTTCCGAAGATGATTCGGACAATTGAGACGGGAATAGTGAAGTAGGGAAGAAGGCGTGCCTCTTCCCACCGATTGCCATCACCCCCTTAACGCGATTTCCCTAAAATGACCCCTCCACTTTTAAAACGCTATCTGATTGCTGGCCAGCGCCACAAATGGGCTGGGCTGGCCGGATTCATGACCGTTCTGGGGCTATCCGGTGTGGCCGCCCTCCAGCCCGCTCCCCCTGCCGTTTATGTCTCCCAGGGCGTTTTGGTGTACGTCGAGCCGCCTCTAACCTTTTCGGCAACCGTCACCAGCATCCAGCAGCAGGGGCAGGCCCTTACCGAAGCCAACCTCCTGTCCGACGAGGTGCTGGCCTTCGTGTCGCAGCAGCTCGAAGCCCAGGAGGTTCGTGTCAGCCCCGAAAAACTGCGCCGCAGCACCGACGTTGATGTTAACGCCGAAGTGGTGCTCCAGGTCACCGTCGAGTATCAGGACACCAACGCCGACCGGGCTAACCAAATCAATGCCCTGCTGCTAGAGGCGATGGTGGAAAAGAGCCGAATTTTTAACACCATTCAGCTCACCCGCATTACCGAAAATTTGAACGAACTGCTGCCCCGGGTCGAGCAAGACTTGCGGCAGGCCGAGCGGCGGCTGGAGGCCTACATTCGTCAGGAGGGGCCAGTGCTGCAGGCCGCCCGCGACGGCAGCCTGGTGGGCGGCATTACGGCCAGCCAAAACGAACAGCGGGCGCTTCGACTCCGGCTCACCGGGCTAGATGCCCAGATCCAAAGCCTGCAGCAGCGGTTGGGGCTAACCCCCGACCAGGCCTATGCCTCATCGGCCCTCAGTGCCGACCCAATCATTGCCAGCCTGAGGACCCAGATCTATCAGAACGAAACTCAAATCTCCGTCCTGCAGCAGCGCCTCCGCCCCGAACATCCCCAAATGGCGGAGCTGTTGAACCAGCAGCGGGCCTTTGAAGAACTGCTGCAGCAGCGGGTGCAGGAAGTGATTGGCGGCAACCAGGTGGCGGCCCCCCTCCAGGACACAGAGCGCATTCGTCAGGATAGCAGCCTGGACCCGGCCCGGCAGCAGTTGGCCAATTTGCTGGTGGGGCTGCAGGCCGAGCGAGAAACCCAGCAGCAGCTTCTGGCCGCTCAAACCCGGCTGGAGCAGGAGCTACGGGCCGAATATGAAACATTGCCCAATAAGCAGTTGGAGCAGGCCCGCCTCACCCGCGAAGTTGAGCTGAAGGGAGCTTTCTTTAACGAAATTCAGGCCCGCTTAGAAGACGTCACCCTGGCCGAGAAAGAAACGGTGGGCAGCCTGGCGATCGCCCAACCGCCCCAAACCACCACGGGCGATGTGGAAGCCAACAATCCGCTGGTGATTCTAATTGCGGGCGGCGTGGTGGGGCTGCTGGTAGGCGGTGGCCTGATCGTGCTGCTGGACAGCCTCGACGCCACCTTCCACACCCTGCCCGACCTGCAAAACGCCCTGCGCCAGCAGGAAATTCCCGTTCTGGGTCTGCTGCCCGCCCTGCCCACCCCCCTCGACCCCGACACCATTCCTTTAATTCGCGACCTCGACTCCCCGTATCTGGAAGCGGTGGAGCGCTTCCGGTCAAACCTGCGGCGCATCGGTGGGAGCCAGCCCCCCAAAGTGATCTTGATGACCAGCACCATCAGCCGCGAGGGCAAATCCTTCAGCGCCTATAATCTGGCGATCGCCTCCGCCCGTGCCGGTAAGCGCACCTTGATCGTGGAAGCTGATTTGCGATCGCCCTCCCACTCCCACCAGCTCGAGGTCATCCCCAACCCCGAAAACAGCCTGGAACCCTTGCAGTATTACGGGCAGCCCAACGACTCCATTCGCCTAGTGCCCCAGATTGAGAATCTCTACATTTTGCCCAGCCCCGGCCAGCAAAAACAGGCCGCCGCCATCCTGGAGTCTACCGAACTCCGCAAAGTGCTGGACGACGCCCGCCACCGCTTTGACCTGGTGGTGATCGACACCCCCGCCCTGAGCCGCTGCAATGATGCCCTGCTGCTGGAGCCGTACACCGACGGCATGGTGCTGGTGACCCGACCGGGCTACACCGAAGAAGGGATGCTGGCCGAAGTTGCCGAGCAGTTTATGGATCCGGATGACGAAGACGTGACGCTTTTGGGAGCCGTTATCAACGGAGCCGATATTCCCATGCCTGCTGCTCACCCACCCACCGATCTACGCATTGACCCGCCCCTGACCCTGGATACGCTGCACACTCAGAGTTTCATAGATTCGGTGGAGGTGGATCAAATCGGAGTGGAGTGAGCGATCGCCCCTGCAAACGCCCTGTCAGCACCGACCCTATCTCAGGAATCGCTCTTGGCAAAGGGGTGAACAACTCTCGTGCTTTGACGGATTGCATCTGGGATTTTTTTTAGCGAGAATGGGATTGAATAGAAACATCAACTAGCACAGGTTTGAGGGACATCTGCCGGATTTTTTGGCCTAGCTTCAACTAAATCTTCGGTCAATTTGGTTCGCCCCCAATCAAGCTTCAGCCCAGTACCTGTCCCAGATTTCCTGTCTTTCGGTCCTATGCTTACCCCTGGATCCCCGATGCAGCAGCCAGCGGCGAAGGCTCACTGGATAGCATCCCGCCACACCTATCGCTGCTGTCACATCTATTTGCCCGACCTGGAGCAGCCTGTTGCTGCGATTAGCTACCAGTCCAACTATTACAGCCTCTTTCGCGTCGAGCCAGACCAGACAACTGCTTTGAAAATTGCCGAGAAATTGGGCGATCGCAACGAAGTTGTCGCTATTACCCAAATTCCCAAAGGATACGCCATCTGGGTACAAGAGCAAGAGGCCCAACCCACCCACCCGACCACCCATCGGTACATCCGTCGCTCCGCCCACCCACCCACCTCCCCACCCACCCATCTCCCCACCCACCCATCCACCCAGTCACCCACTTCCCCATCCACCCACCCAACCGCCCCCTACCAGGTTCTCACCTCTCCCCAGCAATACCGCCCCTGCTGGATCGCCCTACCGGGCAAAAGTCAGCCGCGACAGGCCATTGCCGTTCAAAACAACTACTACAGCCTCCTGGATGTTGTGCCAAATATCAAAGACACTGCCCACGTTGTTAAACGATTAGCCCGCCGAGATTTGCAAACTGCTGTTACCAAAGTGCCAAATGGCTATGGTATCTGGTTGCTTGAGCCGACTGCCCAACCTATTCCTCCGGCCACTTAGCGATTTCTGACAAAGATTCCTGACAAAGGACCTCACGGAATTTATGCAACGTTTTGTAGGGGCGCAGCATTTCGGCAGTAATTCAGGAGGAGGCTCAAAGCTTTTTACGAAATGCTTTGCTCCTACGGGTTGATATGTTTTTTTTGAAAGTCGCTTTAAAGGACTGTTATTTGCAACTATTTGAACATTGCTAACTAATAACCGATGCCGCACTTCATTAGCACCACTGCTAACTACTTAATTACCACCAACTATAAGGTGATGTACTCTACCATGACCAACCAGACCGGGTTAAGGCTCTGTCCGGGACGAGAACTGATGAAAATTACCTATGCTCGCAGGCTGGGTCTTTGTGCGGCGAGCCACTATTTGATTGTCCGCAATCCCTATCATCGGCTTATTTCCTTTTATAAAAACAAGTTTCAAACCAATCCCCTGAAAGCGGCTGCGCCCCTACCCTACAGCAAGTGGCAGCACAGCCAGCGGATCTTCTTCCCATTCCTCAATATCACCCGCGAAACCCCTGCGGACGAGATCAAAGACAAACTGCTGCACGTTCGTTTCGACCAGTTCGTTCAAATCCTGCCCTCCGTCTATCGCCTTGATGGCCATCTCTCGCCCCAGTATCAAGTTCGGTTCATCTGCCATCGGGGTCTACGGCTTGGACAAATCAAATTTACCGCCATCCTGAAAATGGAGGCTTCTGAAGACCTGAATTATCTTTCCCAGGATCTGCACCTCGATCTGTCCCAAAAGCACAACCAGACGGGCACGGCTCATCTCAGCGACTATTTCACCTCCGACCTCCTGCGTATTGTCAACGACCTTTATTTCGAGGATTTTTCCCGCTACGGCTACACGCTGCAAAGCTAATTAATTAAGCTTTCTGGCCAGTCCGTCAATACCCACCGTCGGGACGAATGGCCATTTGTCCCAACCGAAATCACGCCCAGATGCGGCAACGCCACCACAAAGAGCTATGATGGCCTTGACATCCTTGATAAGGGCTAAGGTCATTTGCCCCTACGTCGTCCGGTCGGATTATTCTCAAAAATCTCCTTAGCTACTTATTTTGGGATGCAAGATCATTGCTGTGGCTTTACCCATGCTGGAGATGACCTTGCTTAGCCCCGCAGTGGCCCTCCCCCTGGCCACCATTATCACCTTTGTCGTTGCCTTGAGCTGGTTGAGTATGGTCAATCAACTCACCCAACGGGGCATTCTGGCGCAAACCCTCAGCCGCAAAGTGGTTCACATCGGCACGGGGCCTCTGTTTGTGCTGTGCTGGCCCCTATTTCCTGCCGTCCCTGCGGCCCGCTGGTTGGCTGTCCTGGTGCCGTTTGTTCTCACCCTGGGCTTTTTCGTTGTGGGCATGGGTTGGGTTGATTACCCAGAGCTGGTCAAATCTACCACGCGGAGTGGCGATCGCCACGAACTTTTGCGAGGGCCGCTCTACTATGGCCTGGTGTTCATCGTCTGCACGTTGGCCTTTTGGCGACACAGCCCCATTGGCCTTCTGGCGCTGATGATGATGTGTGGTGGTGATGGGCTGGCGGACATCGTCGGGCGGCGATGGGGCAAACACAAGTTACCTTTGAACCCCGACAAAAGCTGGGCGGGATCAGCGGCCATGCTGCTGGGTAGTTTCCTACTTGGCTTTGGCTATGTGTGGCTGTTTAATAGTTTGGGGATGTTTCAACCGGCTCTGACTTTGGGACACACGGTTAGGGGAGTAGCAGTGGTGGCGATCGCCGCTACGGTAGTGGAGGCCCTTCCAGTTCAGGAAATCGACAATATGACAATTACCTTGACGGTGCTGGGGCTGGGGAGCTTGATTCTGTGAAAAGAGGCATGAAAGGTGGGCAGGTGCCCACCCTACCAGATCCAGTCAACCCATCAAAATAACGTTGTCAATGACGTGAATGACGCCGTTGTCTGCTTCAACGTCGGGCATGACCACGGTGGCATTCTTCACCTCAAAGTTATCCGACAGGTCGAGGCGAATGGTTGAGCCTTCCACCGATACCAGGTGATCCTTGCCCACCAGATCGGACCTCATCAACTTGCCAGGAACGACATGATACGTGAGGATACGGGCCAACTGGGGTGGGTTTTGCACCAGGGTTTGAATGGTACCGGGCGGTAGCTTGGCAAAGGCATCATCGGTGGGCGCAAACACCGTAAAGGGGCCATCACTTTTAAGGACGTCCACCAAATCAGCGGCTTTGACGGCAGCCACAAGGGTGGAAAAGCCTTCTGTACTAACGGCAATATCAACAATGTCTGGCATTTGAATTCCTCTAGCGGAGTGGTTCCAGCAACTTTAGCGATAGTTCTGACTTTGAATATCCCGCAGACGAGCTTCGGGACGGAGGAAGCGATCCATCTGGGCTTCAAAAAACTTGCGGTTGGCCATCAGGTGTTTGGGATTGGGGTCATCCAGGGGATACAGCAAAGCCGTGCGCAAAGCCTGAATCACCGCCGAAGTGACGTTGTACATCGAGCGCTGAAAGGTAATTCCCAATTGAATCAGCACATCGTCGTTTCCACGGGCGTGATGTTTGTAGTAGTCCTGCAGGTAGGGGGGGAGGAAGTGGAGCATATCCTGCATCAGCAGCGTGGGGGGAATGCCAGCGGTACCTACAGGGAAGACATCGGCATAGAGAATACCGTAGTGAAAGTCTTTTTGATCCTCTGGAACCTGCCCCGCCTGGGCATTGTAGGACTTGGTGCCCCGGAAAGGAGCCGTCCGATAAAACACTGCCTCCACATAGGGCAGAGCTGCTTCATAGAGCCAGGTAAAGCCCTTGGATTTGGGAATGATTTCATAGCACTCTCCATCCACATAGAGGTGGTGGTAGATGGGGCGACCGGCGATCGCAAAAATCCCGTTCACCAGAAAATTCATGGCATCGGGCACCCCTTTGAACCCCCCTTCATCGTAAATGTCCGACATTTCAAAAAACACCGGAGCCATCACTTCCCAAAACAGCCCCAGGTTGGAGTAGTAGGACAGTTCCCTCACCTTCTCAATGAACATTTCCGGAAAGACTTTGTATAGTCCTAGCATCACCGGGTTTTTCCGGAAATAGGCCCGGATGGCGCGATCGCAATTTGCCTTATATTCCTCCGAATCCAGGTAGGCATCAAACTGGTTTACCGGCGCGTACATGTGCCGATGCCAGAGCATGGCCCGCATACAGGCTTCCGCAAACTCCATATTGACGCGATCGTGCCACAGATGGTGAAAGAGCTTGGGTAGCTGGCGATTGACCTCCCCTTTTTCCATAAAAGCCAGCAGTTCCGGGTGAGCCGTGGCCTCTCCCCGCCAGATACGCAGGTCGGCATCATCCCCTGCATAGTGGTTGTGGCGATCCAGATACTCTTTGGGAATGAAGTATTTGAAGAAAGGAAACGGATCGAGGAATACTTGCTCCGCAATGTAGAGCAAATCGCGCCAGTAAAAGTCCATCGGCACCGCATAGGCTTTGTAGATGCCGATGATTTGCATGAGGTTTTCAGGTGTATCGGGCAGCATGGAACCGCCCGCTTCCAGCCGATGAATCACCTCGGCAAAGGGATGTTGTGAAGGGGGAATTTTTGAAGTTGGAGTTTGGGGAAGGGTGGTTGCAGTCATGGCATTAATCAGAAAAACATTGGTTATGCTTAGGGGCGAAATGCTTTGCCCCTACGGGTTTGGTGCTATTTCTTGAGATTCAACCACGGTTGTCGCCACCGTTTCTGTTGAAATAGAGGCGATCAAATTAGTGGCCGTGGCCTCACTCCAGCGCACCAGCCAGGTGGGCTGAATGCCCAGGAAAAAGATCAACCACGCCAGAACCAGAGCGGGCGTGCGTTCGCTCCATTCGACCTTGGGGAAATAGGCGATCGCATTGTCCAGCTTGCCAAAGCAGGTGCGGTTCAGCAGAATGACAAAGTACACTGCCGTCAAGCCCGTACCCACCACGCACAGGAGGGTTTGAATGGGAAACACCGCATAGCTGCCCTGAAAGATCAGAAATTCCGCCACAAAGCCCGCCAGACCTGGAATTCCCGCACTGGCCATGCCTCCCAAAACCAGCAGAGCGCTGATCGTCGGCAAGCCGCGAATCGGGTTGAGCAAACCGTTGAGGACATTCAAGTCACGGGTACCAACCTTTAGCTCCACCAGTCCCACGAGATGAAATAGAATTGCCAAAATCAGGCCGTGGGCCGCCATTTGGGAGACTGCTCCAACAAAGCTAAGGGCCGTCATCGAGGCTCCCGCCAGCAGGATGTAGCCCATGTGTCCCACGGAACTATAGGCCACCATGCGCTTGATATCCTTTTGGGCGATCGCCGCCATGGCCCCATAGAGTACGCTCACCGCCGCCCAGGTGGCCAGCCAGGGAGCCAGGGCCGCCCAGGCATCGGGAAACAGGCCCATACCAAAGCGAAAGATTCCATAAGCCCCCAGCTTTGCCAGTACGCCGCCCAGCAGCAGCGCCACCGGAGCCGACGCCGCCACATAGGTATCCGGCAACCAGGTGTGAAACGGCACCAGGGGAATCTTGATGCCAAAGCCCACCAGCAAAGCACCCAGTAGCAAGAACTGGACCTCAATGGGCAGAGGGTGACCCATCAGGGCACTGTAGGCGAAGGTCGATGAGCCGGTCAGCCATACCAGCCCCAGGAAGGCCGCCAGAATCAGCGCCCCCGACACTGCTGTATAAATCAAGAACTTGACCGCCGCATAGCCGCGCTGGGTGCCGCCCCAAATGGAAATTAGCAGGTAGAAAGGCACCAGCTCCAGCTCATAAAACAGGAAGAACAGGAGGAGGTTCTGGGCCATAAACGCCCCCGCCACGCCGCCGCTGACCAGTAGAACCAGGGCATAGAACAGTCGGGGGCGGGCCGTATCCTCGCGGCTGCTAAATACGGCAATCCAGGTGAGCAAAGCATTGAGCAGCAGCAGTACCAGGGCAAGGCCATCAATTCCCAGGCGATAGTTTAACCCCAGGGATTCAATCCAGGGGAGATACTCCTGCATTTGCAGACCGGGATTGGTCAAATCAAAGCGGCTCGCCAGCCACAGGGTCCACAGAAGTAGCCCGCCCGATAGCCACAGGGCTGACCGGCGCACCTGCTTAGTTGATAAGGACTGGGGCAGAAAGCCAATGATCAATGCGCCAATTATGGGCAGCCAAATCAATATGCTCAGCATGGGTTGGGTTTGATTTGAATAAATGACAGTTTCTCGATAGGGGTGAAAGCCGATTGCCTTTGCAATCTCCCTTTGCAATCTCCCTTTGCAATCACAGTTGGGACAGGCAGGGGCTTAACCGCCGATGACGATAGAAAGATTGGCCAGAATCGACCAGGTCGTCAGAATTGCAATCACCACCAGTCCCACGGCAATGGTCAGTACATAGAACTGGGTCTTGCCCGTATTGCCATACTTCAATGTTTCGCCACCAAAGATGGAAGCAACGCCCACCAGATTGACCAGGCCATCTACCAGGTAGCGATCGCCCCAGTCCACAATGCGCGATAGGATATCCACCCCGCCCACGATGCTGGAACGGTAAATCCGGGGCGTGTAGAAATCATAGGCGAGCAAGTCTTGAATTGGCTTCCAGGGCAGGCGGATGGGCTTGGCCATTGGCCCCAGGTAGGCGATGGCACTGAGGCTGCATCCAAAGATGCTGGACCAGATGAGCAGTAGCGCCACATCTTTGTTGAGCATAGCCCAGGAGGGCAGGAGGGAAAGGCTTTGTAGAATCAGCGGCAGGTGCAGGGTCATGGATGCCAGGATTACCATGGGCAGCGTCACCGGCCAGAGGTTTTCGGGCGATCGCTCCGACATTTGCTGGGGGCGATTGCCAAAGATCAAACAAAAGATGCGGGTTACGCCAAAGGCCGCCAACGCATTCACCGCCAGCAGCAGACCGGCAATAACAGGGCGCGTGGCCCACACCCCATCCATCAGCTTGAGCATGGCCCAAAATCCCCCCAGGGGCGGCAGCGCAATCAGCCCACAGGCCCCCGATAAAAAGGCCAGACCTGACACGGGGCGGCGGCTCCACAGCCCCCCCAGCTTGGTCAAATCCTGGCTGATGCTGTTCAGCACAATGGAACCCGTACTCATGAGCATGGCCGACACTGCCAGGGCGTGGGTGAGCAGTACCAGGAACGCGGCATCAACCTGCTGCGCTCCCACCGCAATGAACACCACCCCCATGTAAGCGCTAGTGAGGTAAGACAGCGCCCGCTTGACGTCAACTTGGGCGATCGCAATCAACGTACCCCCCAGGGCCGTAATCGACCCAATGGCAATCATTGTCGTCAAAACCGTGGGCGAAAGAGCCAGCACCGGCTCCAGCTTGATTAGCACCCAGGCCCCCGTGGCCACCACTACGGAATTTCGCAGCACCGTACTGGGGTATGGCCCCTCCATGGCTTCGTCCAGCCAGAGGTGCAGGGGAAACTGGGCGCATTTGCCCATCGGCCCTGCAATCAACGCCAGCCCCACCAGGGTGATCAGGGTGGGATTGACGGTCGCCGTTTGTGCCCACTGGGCCAGCCCATCAAAGTCCCAGGTACCGGCCAGGGGATAGATCGCCAGCACCCCCATCAGCAGAAATAGATCCCCCACCCGCTTGGTGAGGAAGGCGTCCCGCGCCCCGGTGACCACCAGCGACTGGTTGAACCAGAAGCCAATCAGCAAGTAGGTACCCAGGGTGAGAACTTCCAGAATCATGTAGCTGAAGAACAGCGAGTTGCAGAGCGCCAGCCCACACATACCCGCCTCAAATAGCGCCAGCAGTGCGTAAAACCGCGCCCATCCCCAGTCCATCTCCAGGTAGCCGACGGCATAGAGTTGAGCCATCAGGTTAATTCCAGTGACCAAAAGAATGGCACCAAGGGTCACGGCGGAAACCTGCAGCGGCAGGGTGAGGTCTAAACCAGCGACCTGTAGCCAGGGTAGGTCAATGAATTGGGCTGGTTGGTGCCAGACCCCAGCAAAGGCAAAAGCGGCGTGCACAAAGGCGATCGCCGTCATGATTAGATTGATATAGCCCGATGGACGTGGCCCCGTGCGTCGGGCCAGCGACGGAAACCAGAAGATTGACAGAACCATGCCCACCAGCGGATAGCACGGAATTAGCCAGGCACTTTGAGCAAAAACGTGAATCATATGGATGTCCTACAAACCGGCAACCATTCAGCAGCAAGAAACCCCCGCCCCTGCTTTGGTATTGACTTGAGTCTATAGCTGGGAGGAAATTATCGATAAATGTCTATCATTACCTGTAGCATACTCCAAATCTAAAAAGATTCAAAAGATCTATGATTGAATTTTTTAAGGTCTGTCTTTGCGATCGCTTATCATCTCCCAGCCTGAATCGAGCAGGTCAGCACAATTAAATTCATGTATAGCCCTACGGGCTAAGGTTTGAGTGTGGAACCCCCGCAACGCGGGGGTTCCACACTTCTTGAACGTCCTAACGCGCACGCGTAGCGCTATATCTTAGAAAACTGGGGGAGCGCCGCACCCCGCTGTCCTGCCTTAAGGTAGGAGGTGATTTCCGAAAACAATCCTACCCGACGACGTAGGAGCAAATGACCATTTGTTTCTGCCAACCTAACCGGGGGTTAATTTTTTCCCCGAATCACCTCAGTTGACACCCAGGTGTGCCCCTCGCCGGGGGCATATCCCAAAAAAGTAATCTTTTTAAGACTCAGGATGGGAAGTTTTTGGATTGGCTGTTAACCAGACTGCAGCGATCGCTCGCCGCAATGGAGACGGTAAACGTGGTGCCTACGGCTAGCTGGCTGCTGACTGAGATGCTGCCTCCATGGAGATCCAGGCACTTTTTCACCATGGTCAGCCCCAAGCCCGTGCCGCTGATGTCGCCTACGTTGTCGGCCCGATAAAAGGGGTCAAACATAGATTCCTGAGCTTCTAGAGGGATGCCAATGCCAAAGTCCCTGATTTGAATAATGGCCACCTCATCGTGGTAGGTGAGATTGAAGTAGATAGTGCTGCCATCCGGGGAGTATTTCATGGCATTCGCCAGCAGATTGCTGAGGATGTGCCAGAGCAAATTGGCATCAAAGCAGGGATTGTCGCACTCATTTTGGGCGTTGAAAATAATCTGGTGGCTCCGACCCCAGCTAAACTGCATCTCCTGCACCAGATCCTGACAGAACAGGGCCAAATCTATTACTTCTGGCTTAAAGCTCAGGTGGTCGCCCTCCACCCGACTGATAGCCAGGACATCGGAGAGCAGTCGATCCATGGCTCGGATGTCGCGTTGAATGGTACGTAAATACTCCTGCTTTTGGCTGTCGGGCAGCTCATGGCCGTGGGTTTCTAAAATTTGGGCGTAGGACAGAATCACCGACATGGGGTTGCGAAACTCGTGGGCCACCATCGACCAGAAGCGCGACTTGAGTTCGCTCAGCTCCTTCTCCTTCTCCAGGGCCACCTGCACGGCTAACTCTGCAAGGCGGCGACGGAGGGCTACTTCGATCGCCACATGCAGGTCCTTTTCGTCAAAGGGCTTGATGATGTAGCCGAACGGTTCGGTAATTTTGGCCCGCTGCAGGGTGGTTTCATCGGCATAGGCCGTCAGGTAAATAATGGGAATATCCTGCTGACTGCGAATCTGCTCGGCAGCCTCCACCCCATCCATGTCGCCCTTCAACCGGATATCCATCAGAATCAAATCTGGGTGGTGCTCTGCCGCTGCAACAATCGCGTCCTGCCCCGTCGAAACCGATGCGGCGATCGCGTAGCCCAATTTTTTCAGTCGCTTTTCAATGTCCCTGGCTACGACGCGTTCATCTTCAACGACTAAAATTTTCTTGCCAGCCATCAGTTTCAAACCCTTCCTGTCGGCTCGATCTCCGCAAAAATAATCGTGAACGTGGTGCCATGGTCGCGGCTTAACTCGATATCGCCCCCCAACTGCTCGGTAAAAATACAGACTAGCTCCAAACCGAGGGATTCAGTATTGCGGAAGTCGATATCAGCGGGAAAGCCACTTCCATTGTCACTGACAACCAGCGAGAACTGACCATCGGGTAATGGGAAAATATTAATGCCTATCTGGTTATGCTCCCGGTGATCTTTAAAGGCATGCTTGAGGGAATTCGAAACTAGCTCATTGATAATTAAACCGCAAGGGATAGCCGTATCGATATTAAACCAAATATTATCAGCTCGAATCTGTCGGGTGATGTTTTGGGCGATCGCCCCGTAGGATTGAAACAGGGGATCGGTTAAATCGCGCACATACTCAGCGAAATTAATACGCAGCAGGTCGGTGGACTGGTAGAGCTTTTCGTGGATAAGCGCCATCGAGCGAATCCGATGCTGGCTATCGCGAAACAGGGCCAGCACCTTGTCGTCTTTAATGAAATCTGACTGGAGCCGCAGCACGCTGGAAATAACCTGCAGATTATTTTTAACCCGGTGGTGAACCTCCTTAAGCAACACTTCTTTTTCTTTGAGGGAAGCTTTGATCTGCTCCTCCGCCCGCCGCCGCTCCGTTAGCTCCATCTGGAGCTGCTCATAAAGTTCTGACTGCTGAATGGCGATCGCCATGTGGGTGGCCAACTGCTGCAGCAGGTCAATCTCAAACGATCGCCAGTGGCGCGGCCCCGCACAGTGATAGGCACAGAGCAGCCCCCACAGGTGGTCGCCCTGGAGCACGGGCACGATCAGGCTGGCCCGCACGTCAAACAGCGCCAGGATGTCAATGTGGCACTGGGTCAGCCCAGCGGTGTAGATGTCTTCCGTCACCTGGATGCGCCCTTCCCGATAGGCGTGGGCGTAGTTTTGGGCAAAGCAGGTATCCTTCAGGGTGCTGCTGAGGGCGGGCCGCCAGCCCTCGGCCACCGATTCCACCGCCACGGTACCGCTCATGTCGGGGTTGAACTGGTAGATGAGGACGCGGTCGGTGTGCAGGGAGGTGCGTACATCGTCCACTGCTGTCTGTAAAATTTCCTGTAGATTGAGGGATTCCCGAATGTGCAGCGCGATCGCTGACAGCAGCCGAATGGATTCAATCTGCTCCAAAAACTCGGTGGGGTTATCCAGTAGCTTGGCCGTCAGGCTTTGAGACTCCTGGGACAGGGGGCGATCGCCCTCGGTAGCAAAGGATTGAATCGATGCCTGAAGCTGGTGGATGCTTGACTGCATATCTTCCACCGCCAGATCTTGAACAAAACTGGTCAGGGAAATCAGCACTGGATCGCTTTCGCCATTAAACACCAGGGCGTAGGGGCAGTGGTGCTGCTGCATCGTCCAGTGAGCCACCAAAATCGTTTCTGACGAAGGGAACCGCAGCACCTCCCCCATAATCTGCTGGGCCTGAATTTGGGTTAAATCGACCCCCATTTGGGAGAGTTGGATAATGTCCTGGGCCAGCACCAAGCCTACGGGAGCCTGGCCATTGTCCGCCGTCATGGCGATCGCGGCAGCAGCAACTTTCTGTTCCACCATCTGCTGGGCCAGGGCGGCAACGCTGGTCGTCGCCTGCCCCCAGATCACAGGCTTTCCCTTCAAACTGGCCAGGGGAGAGCATTTCAGCAACTCGTCCAGCGGCAGCAGATGGCGCAGACTGGCGGGGGTGATGATGCCCACCTGCCGCCCCAGGTCATTCAAAACAGGCAGGGAGTGAATGTGCTGCTGCTGCATCAGGGCGATCGCCTCAAAGAGGTCGTTTTCACCCCGGTCAACCCAGGTGGCCGCTGGTGGCCGCATCACCTGCCGCACAATCGTATCGGCGCGAGCTTGGGCTGAGGCGATGATCCGCAGGAGATAGGGCTGATCTAGCACCCCCACCAACTGCCCGGCCTCTTCCACCAGCAGGGTATGGGCGCGGGCCTGACTGGTAAGCAGCCCCTGAGCCGAACCGTCCAAACTGGGTAGCGGACAGCTACTCTGGGCTTTGCCCGCCATGGCGATCGCCTCCGTCAGCGGCGCACTGGCAGACACGGTTAGCGGTCGCCGATCGATGGCTTGCTCAAGGCTGAGGCAGAGGGGGTGAGACGCTTTGGCTGGCATGCAAATCCTCAATCAACCGGTTGATGAAAACCTTCCTCGCGATTGAAGCTTTTCTGAAGTCGGGCCGAATCTGTCGGAACTGAACCGCCAGTGCGATGGGAGGCAACATCCTATTATTGTGCCCGCTCACTACAATATTCGCGAGTTAAGTTTGCACACCTTAGCGTTTCCTGGGTGCTTCAACCGCCGTCAGCAGGCTATATAGCCGTTGAGTGCTGGATGGGAAAGGCTTTCCGCCCGTTTAACAAAACAATACAATCAGAGTAATTCGTTCAGATAAATTTAGAAAATTTTAGATTACTTAACAACTCGTTTTTTCCTTCTGCCAGGGACAGTCCTTTAGCCTGACCTGAGGGTGCGGGCCAATCAGGAAGCACTCCCGAATTTTGCCCTATGCCCCGAAGTAGCTGGGTTCGTTCCCTGGCTTCCACTTAATGTTGCAGCCGATGCTGGGCTTTTGGTCAGACGGCACGGGCTGATCGGCCAGGACGGCATCCATGGCGGCCCGCAGGTCGGCCCCCGTGACGGGACGGTCATTGCTGGGGCGGCTGTCGTCCAACTGTCCCCGGTAGACCAGGGTGCGATCGCCATTAAATAGAAAGAAATCTGGAGTGCAGGCGGCGGTGTAGGCTTTGGCCACTTCCTGGGAATCGTCGTAGCAGACAGGAAATGCCAGATTCAGCTCCTCCGCCATTTCTTTAAGGCGATCGGGGGCGTCGTCGGGGTAGTGGTTGGCGTCGTTGGCGCTGATGGCCACAATGCCGATGGGGCGATCGCCATAGTCCTGTCCCAGCCGCACCAGCTCTACCCGAATGTGTTTAACAAAGGGGCAGTGGCGGCAGATGAACATCACCAGCAGGGCCTTTTGGTCGGCAAATGTCGCCAGAGAAATGGTCTGCCCCGACACCACGTCCGGCAGACTAAAGTCGGGGGCCTGGGTACCCAAGTCCATCATGGTTGAAGCCGTCAATACCATTTCGTTTGTCCTCTCTGCTAAAGAGTTAATTCACGATCCTCAGGCAAAACTCGACACTGTCCGTGGTGACGCAGCAGATGGTCACAGAGCACCAGGGCCATCATTGCTTCCACCATCGGCACTGCCCGTGGCAGCACGCAGGGGTCGTGGCGACCCTTAGCGGCCAACTGGGTTTCCTCCCCGTCCCGCGTCACCGTGCGCTGCTCTTTGCGAATCGTGGCGGTGGGCTTAAACGCCACCCGAATCAGAATTGCTTCACCGTTGCTGATGCCCCCCTGCACGCCGCCCGACCGATTGGTGCGGGTTCGGGGCTGGCCCTGCCCATCGAGGTAAAACTCATCGTTGTGCTCACTGCCCGTCAGCAGGGTGCCCGCAAATCCAGACCCAATTTCAAACCCCTTACTGGCCGGGAGGGACATTACCCCTTTGGCCAGGTCGGCCTCCAGCTTGTCAAAAACCGGCGACCCCAGCCCCCAGGGAACCCGGCGGGCCACACACTCGACCACACCTCCCAGGGAATCCCCCGATCGCCCCACCTGCTCAATCAGGTCAATCATGCGGTCGGCGCACTCGGCATCCGGGCAGCGCACAATATTGCTCTCCACCTGCTCCAGGGTGACGGTATTTGGATCTACCAGCCCCTCCAAATCTTTGATGCGCTTGACATAGCCGACGATTTCTACCCCGGCCACCTGCTGGAGAATTTTTTTGGCGATCGCCCCTGCTGCAACCCGGCCAATGGTTTCCCGCGCCGACGAGCGTCCGCCTCCCTGGTAGTTACGAATGCCGTACTTGGCGTCATAGGTAGCGTCAGCATGGGAGGGGCGATACTTTTCGGCCATTTCGCTGTAGTCCTGGGGGCGGGCGTCTTTGTTGCGCACCAGGATGGTAATGGGCGTACCCAGGGTTTTTCCCTGAAACGTCCCCGACAGAATCTCGCAGGTATCGGTTTCCTTGCGGGGAGTGGTAATTTTGCTCTGGCCAGGACGCCGCCGGTCGAGATCGACCTGAATGTCCTGTTCTGAGAGATCCAGCCGGGGCGGACAGCCGTCGATTACCACCCCCACGCCGCCGCCGTGGGACTCGCCAAAGGTGGTGATGCGAAACAGATGGCCGAACGTGTTACCCATGATGAAGCGTTTTGTCTAAATCCGCGAAATATTTGGTGTGAAACGTAATTTAACCAGAGAAACATCCCCGTGGCTCTGAGGCCAAGGGCTTTACTCCGGCTTGAACTTGTCTGTGTACTCGGCGTACTGGGCCTGGGGGCTGTCACCCACCAGCTCAGGATAGCGATCGGTCACCGGTAGCGCTTTGACGTCGGTGGTGGAGATGTGGCCGAGGTAGAAAGCGCCCGGCTCAATATCGAGCGAACTGGCGGTAACATCCCCTTCCAGGCGAGCCGTGCGGCTGAGGCTGAGCCGCCCCTGCACATAGACACGGGCCTTGATGACGCCGTGCACGATGAGGTTGTGCGCCCGAATCTCTGGCCCTTCCACCAGCCCCCCCTGGGACACCTCCACATCGCCAATTACTTCCACGTTGCCGTGGATAATGCCATCAATGCGCAGGCTGCCCTCCACATGCAAATCACCCTGGAACTCGCTTTTTTCGCCCAAATAGGTGATTAAATTCGTCCGCTTTCGCCAAATCATCGCCACGTCCTCAAGGTTGCCCTTTATATAGATCGCCAGTCCATAGCCAATTAATCAGCCTGATCCAGGTAATCCATCGGGTCAACCGCATTCCCACTGAGCACCACGGAGTAGTGCAGATGAGGCCCCGTCGATCGCCCGGTGCTACCCAAGTATCCAATTAGCTCACCCTGATTGACCGATGCGCCCGCCGCCACAGCTAACCTGGACAGGTGGGCATACAGGGTACTGTAACCGTAGCCGTGGTCAATAACAACATGATAGCCGTAACCCCCTGAATATTCTGCCGTTTTGACGGTGCCCGATGCAGTAGCGAAGATGGGGGTGCCCACCGGCCCAGGAAAATCGATGCCTTGGTGCAGCTCGTACCCTCGCCCGAAGGGGTTGGGGCGCAGGCCAAACCGTGAGGAAATGGGTAGCGCCGCTTTCACAGGACGACCTTTAGGCTTGGCTGCGGCCTGGGCGGCTTCTTCATTGAGGGTTTCGTGCAGAGCGGGCTTCACCTGCTGATGAAAGCGGGATGCCAGGGTACCCAGTTTGAGCTGGGCCACTTCAAACAAAGTCTCGGGGGCAAGCTGCATGCCAACGCCGCCCTGCGATCGCCCCACCGTTTTGTTTTCTGCGTCTATTTTGGGTTCTTGGACAGGAAGCCGGGGCCGCATCGGCTGGCCCGCTGAGCTTTGAACCTGGATTGGCAAGTCCTCTGGCACCTCAATGTCGGGGCGGCTTGGGCGGGTTAGGCCAGCCCGTTCCTGCAGAATCTCGATTTCAGCATCCAGGACATCCAGCTCTTTGACGACGGCACTGGCGGCCTGACTGAGATGGCTATTTTGCTGCGCGAGCTGCCGATTTTCTCGATGCAGGGAGTAAAAAGCGACTCCCATTAAGACGAGGGGCATGGAGAGGGCGATCGCCAACAAAACCCCGGTTGGCATAGCTTGAATAGAAAGGGTGAGGGGTAACCGCCCGGTGCGCGCAATCAAAATTGTGTATTTCTCAGGAGTAGTTCGTCGCATTCAACCTCAGGAATACTGCCGTGGGAAATCATACCAAATTTCGCAAATTTGGGGATCACTTCTCTAGGGTCGGTTCCAGCCCCCACAGAGTTCCAAGACAGCAAAAAAAAAGCGCCCTTAGAGGACGCCATGACAGGATTTTTTTAATGTTGAGAGTTAGCCGAATGGCTTAAGCCGTCAAGCCTAGCCCTGAATGCTGGGGGCGGTCAGCGCTACAGGAGTCGCTTCGGCACCCGCCAGGTCGAGCGGGAAGTTGTGGGCGTTGCGCTCGTGCATCACCTCAAAGCCCAGGTTTGCCCGGTTGAGGACATCGGCCCAGGTGTTGATCACATGGCCCTGGGAGTCAATCACACTCTGGTTGAAGTTGAACCCGTTCAGGTTGAACGCCATCGTGCTGATGCCCAAAGCGGTGAACCAGATGCCAATCACTGGCCATGCACCCAGGAAGAAGTGCAGGCTGCGGCTGTTGT
>JAYKGU010000106.1:0-24116 GCA_035285585.1 Synechococcales cyanobacterium | reverse complement strand
AATCTCATATTTGGATTGTTCGTCGCCGGGGGACACTCGGAGACGCAAAACGGACATGGAGCAGGCATAAGACCTCCTGGAGGCAATCTGTGGTGAAGTGTCAACCCCATTCAGCGACCATCCTTCGAGGGTGGCGTGGCGAGGAATCCCCGCGCTTTTAGGCCGGGGAGGATGTCAATGCCGCTATGCCGGGAGCAACCTGCCGATTTGTGAGTCCGAAGATATCTCCCCGGTTCGCAGCGCCCCAGCTTATCCAGGCGAAATTGAGCGCTAAAACTCTGCCGGATGGTTATCTACGCAGAGTGGTTTGTGCGGCTCACCTTGCTCACGCTGGCAGATCGGGGGCGATCGCCCTGGCCAAATCTTGCGGATCCTGGTGGCAGAAGCCGACCCACTGCCCGACCTGGGCGACACCCTGTACTGGTGGGTACTGGAGCTGTTGAGCCAGCCGCCTTTTGACATTTTGCCGGAGACGGTGGGTCAGCCCTGGCGCGATCGCCCCCTGTTACTCAGTGACCATGCCCTCCTGCGGGCGAGGCGCACTGGCAAACGGTGCTAGCTCGATAGCTGTCCCCCCGTCACGTCTACCAGCGCTCCGGTCATAAAGCTGCTGTCCTGGGACGCCAGGAACACGTAGGCCGGAGCCAGCTCCTCCGGTTGTCCCGCACGGGTCATGGTGTTGTCGGTGTCGTAGCTGCCCACCTTTTCCTCGGGCATGGTGGCGGGGATGTTGGGCGTCCACACGGGGCCGGGAACGACCGCATTGACGCGAATGTGGCGATCGCTCAGGTTTTGGGCCAGGGCCTTAGTCATAGTGTGAACCGCACCCTTACTGGTGGCATAGTCCACCAGCATGCCCTTGCCGATCTTGCCAACGATGCTGCCTGTGTTGACGATGGCATCCCCCGCCTTGAGGTGGGGCAGGGCGGCTTTAACCATGTAGAAATAGCCCAGCACGTTGGTGGCGATGGTTTGCTCGAACTGCACTTCCGTAAGGTCGTCGAGGGAGGATTGGGTCATCTGGAAGGCGGCGTTGTTCACCAGAATGTCCAGATGGCCAAAGCGGTCGATGACCTGCTGCACGGCGTCGCGGCACTCCTCCGACTTACGCACGTCCATCTTGATGGGCAGGCACTGGCGGCCTTTGTCGGCCACGGCGTCCTGGGTCACCTGGGCATCCTCATCGTTGACGTTGTAGAGAATTGCCACATCGGCCCCTTCCATGGCAAAGGCGATCGCCACAGCTCGGCCAATTCCAGAATCGCCCCCGGTAATCAGGGCCACCTTCCCCCGCAGCTTGTCCGCAGGGCGATAGTTGGACAGATCGCTATCCGGCTGGGGCACCATGTCTTCCTGGCTGGCGGGATAGGGAAGCTTTTGAGCCGGAATTTCATCGGGGGTAGGGCGACGTTCGTCGGTTTGCATGATTTATCCTCAATTACAGCAGGCGCGGCCGACCGTCAACCCACGGAAAGACTCCCATGGGCTACGTCCAGGTTCACCAACTGCATCTTAAAGAGATCGGCCAAAGATCGGATTCACCCACGGGTTAGATTCATAAGCACGGTCTAAAGTTTTACCCCCTCAAGTGGCTGTGCCGATCGCACGAATCGCTGCAGTCGCCGACTCTCCAATTCCAGAACTCGTCGGGCAAAATCCGGATCATGGTCGAGTAAATCATCAAAGGCATCGACAGAAATCGCCAGAATTCGAGTCCTTTCACTATCGGCAACGATCGTGTTTTCTGAGTTGCTGTGAGCTAAAACCTCTAGTTCATCGAGCGTTTGTCCGGGATGAAGCTGTTCCACTTCAACTCCAGATTCAGTTTGATAGTGAATGTTGGCATCACCTTCGATCAACAGCAGCAACTCTCGGCAGGTATCTCCGGCTTCGGTGATCAGATCCCCCTGGCCATAGGTTCTCACTTCCGCTCGATCCGCAAGGGCGATGAGCGTTTCACTCTGCATCCGATGGAAGAAGTCGCTATTAAACAAGTAAACCAGTTTTTCCAGCGTTGGAAATTCCGCCAGGGATGGGGTTGCTATGGATGTTGGCTGCAACGACAATAGGCGATCGCCCGTTTCCTGAAGCAGGTGGGACTTGAAAGTATGACGATGATTGCGAGCGATCGCCCGACTGCGTTCTCCATCCAATTGAGCCATGATGTAAAGCGCTGCCGCCTGAATCATGGGCTTTTGATCCTGGAGCAGGGCTTCCAGATACCCCCAAATTGCCTCAGGGGAGAGGTTTAGCGAACAGGAAACCGGCGTTTCTCCCGGTTGGGTCAGGCAGTTCAGGATTGCTGGCGACAGGCGATCGCCCCACTGCTCCTGCTCTAGAACCTCTCCTAAAACAGCCGGAGAAGCCTGCTGTAAAGACTGCGCCAGGGGCAAAGCTGCCGGATCGGACTGGAGTAGTTCCAGGGTTTCCAGGAGCGATCGCACCATCAGTTCTTGTTTGTGAAGAATATTTTCTCGCAGCAGGGTTAATACGGCTTTGTGCTCATGCAGCACCGGTTGATTGAGCGCACGGTAGCCATCAATCAATTCGGGTAGTTGGGTGAGCAAGAACTGTGCCTTTTTGACACTGCTGGCATTGGTGGAAAATCCGCTGAGAATCCATTCTTCTTCCTGGGGTGTAATGGAGTATTCTCGACGCAAAGAACGAACGGCGGCTGAATCTTGCAGGGATACTTGCTCAAATACCATGCGATCGGACTGTTTCTGTTGCAACGACATCAACCGCTCCAGGGATTTGCGGTAGCCGCTCAAACGGATCTGATTTTCTAAGCTGCGTTGACGATCCGGATTGAGCAACTGTGGGTCTTCAACGCCCAATTCCTCCAGCACGAGGCGGTGTTCGTCATCCGTAATGCCCAACTCCTGGCGCATTTGCTGCAACATGTCCAGACTGCTGGAGTAGTTCACATAACCTTCTTCCAGAGCGTCTCGCACCACGCCCTTGTATGCCTGGTGCCGTTTCTCGCGGGTAAACCCAGGCAGCACCTTGGCTAATACATAGACTTCATGGGTATTGAGATCACCGAGCGATCGCCCTTCCAAAAACTGTGACACATTAAGCTGCAATTTCTCTAGCTGCTTGCGGAAGCGATTCGCGAGATTTTCCCGAGAATAGAGATCAGGACTGCGCCGCCAGGTTTGATAGAGCCAGAGGGTACTCAGCGCCACCAAACCCAGGTCGTAGAGGTATTGCACGGGCAGAGGGAGAAGCTGCACCAGGGGACGCCCCCCAAAGATAAAGAAGAAGTTGAAAATACCAAAGGTACAGAGGGTAAAGATGCGATGCCGAATGGTTTCGGTCGTCAGATTAGCGTGATTTCGATGGCTGTAGGCTTTGGCGCGTTTTTCAACCCACCGTCCTCCCCAATAGGCGATCGCCGTGCATCCACCTAATACCAGAGGAACCGCAACCAGTTTGGGAATATTAATGGCCTGTCCAAATAAGTAAAGTCCGGGATCCAACAGCGAAGCCAGTTGATCCGGTTGCCGCGCCCATGCCCCAGAGAAGTAATAGTTCCAATTGCCCGCATAGAGATAGTAGTAGCCAAAATAACCCATCACCAACCCCACATAGCCATAGCGCAGAAATGGGGTTTCAGGTTTGTTTAAGCTGTTCCAGTAAGTTCGTTCAGCGTCAATGTCAATGCAGGGGTTTTGGCAGGCGACGCAAGCACTCTGCTCTTTGCCGTCCGGCAGCACGGTGCGACACATGGATTGCGTGATGGGCTGCTCACTGGTATGAGCCTTGCTGCTCAACAAGCCCCCCGGTTCGCTGTAGATACTTTGCACCGGAGCCATGGGGCAAAAGTACTGACACCACGACTTGCCGCCATACCAATAGCCAACGGCGATCGCTGCGGCCACTGTAAATAATAGCCAGCCCGCTAACACCAGGCGATCGGCGTTGAAAAACAGGATGCGCCCACATAACCCCGCAAATAACCAGCCAAATTGCACATAGGGGTAATTGCGGCCCAACCATGATTTCGGCTCAACCTTGGCCAACTCGTAGCGCACTTTGCCAGTTTTTTGATTCTCTCGTTTGAACTGTCGCTGCCGTCCCAATGCGCGAGGAATTTGGGATAAAAACGAGAGCGGACAAATCCGCCGCCACAGCTCATGGCCAAACACCAGCAAAATAAAGATGGCGGCGGGCACAATGGCTCCCCAGAAGAGGGTCGTTCCTAACGGATAGGGTTGCTCAGATAAGCATTCTCCCTGCACCTGTATACAGGTATCTGAGAGCCGCAAGGGACTCCAGGGATGATCAGATGTGGTCAGTGCCGATGTCCAGGGATCATAAAACAGGGAGGCAATAATCAGGAGCCAACCTGCAGTCAATACCCAGCGAATCCAGTGCATTCGCCGCTCTGGCAGTTGTGCAAACATAGACAGCTCTTTCTCTTCTCTGGTCTTCACCAATTGTGCGCTAAAGACCATTAAGGGCTGCCATCGATTTTCCCTATGCTAACTATTACATTGCTCGGATTTCGTAACGTCGGGTATCAACTTAAGGCGGGAAGCTTTGCCAAGAATAGAATTCAGGAGTCAGGAGCCAGAAGTCGGCTCCCTTCTGAATTCTGACTCCTGGATTCTGGCTCCCTATCCAACCAGGATTTCCCAGCTTAAATGAATACCCGTAACGTCCTGTTTGTCGCTCTGGCATTCTGTTATAGTTCAGGAAAAACTTAATTTCAGCGGATTCTAATATGCCACAGACGGCTCCTTACCAACCTGCGCTGCTGCGGATGCTGCATGGTGCGATCGCCCTGCTCACCGTTTTAGCCCTGATCACCGGGTTTTGGGTTTACGATGTCTACGATAAGCGCTGGGGAAGCCTTGCCCTGCCGCCCCTGGGGGATATTCAAGGGATTCACGGCACCATTGCCCTCACCTTTCTGCTGTTGCTGCCGGTATTTGCCCTGTATAGCTTTCACCTGGGCGATCGCCGCCTCTTGCAAGAGCAGTCCCTCAGCCAGCTCAAGCAGTTCAACCAACCCGTCTGGTGGATTGCCGTGCATCGCCTGGTCAACACTGTGATGCTGCTGGCGGCAACGTTTGCGGTGGTCACGGGGCGCATGATGAAAGAAGAATGGCTCCCCGCAGGCGAGCTGGATCGTCAGTGGTATCTGGCCCACCTGATCGCCTGGGGGGTAGTGCTGGTGAGTTTTGCCCTGCATTTGCTGTTGGGGATCAAAGTGGGAGGGGTGCCCCTGCTGATCTCCATGTTTACCTGGCAGATGCGGGAAAACGATGCTCCCCGATCCTGGCTCCAGGGCATCAAAGTGCCCCCCACCAGCACCGTCCTGAAGGTGGTTGAAGTGGTGGTCATCGGCGGGATTGTCGCTGCCTTTCTCCTGCCAGTGTTCAACCTTTGAATTAATTTGTTAACATACCAGAACCACGCCAACAATCGCTAAAATGCAAAGGTTAGCCTGCCGCATTCTGGCGAAGCCGCCCATGACCCCTGGCCTGCGCTTACTCGTGGAAAATCTGGCCTTTCTGGCGATCGCCACTGGCTTACTGGTAATCGCTGGCTCAGCCTGGGGCAACGTGAAGCCTTTTCAACTGCCCCAGCCGCTGCCGGGGTGGTTCAAATACTGGTTTGGTACGGTGCAGTTTCTGGGCCTGGTGCCGCCCCTGGTGGCTTTAGTGTGGGGGATGGTTCAGGGCGATCGCACCGTGACGCTTATTTTTACGGCCTACTTCGTGCTGCTGGCTCTCCAGGTGCTTGCGGAAGTCCTGACGCTGCGAAGGTTTCAGTCTGTGGTCTGGGTGATGGTGCCCTATTTGTATGTGCCCTATCGCCTGTGGCAGCTCTACGAAGGGCTGACGCTGCTCCCCCCCGATGAGGCTGGCTGGATCCGGTGGATTTTCGTGGGCGAACTGGTTGTCTGGGGCACCAGCCATCTTATTGACATCACCCAACTGCCCCGTCTTTTTCAGTGGCCCGGAACTGTCCAGGCGTCGCTCACACCTTCAGCAGACGAGCAAACTCCGCCTTGATACGCCCATAGCACTCGCAGACGGTGCGCTCTAGCTGGGAGCGATCGGCAATGACAATCTTGCCCCGGCTATAGCGGATGCCGCCGCTCTGCTGCAGGATGCCCGCCGCTGTGGTCACGGTCGATCGCCCGGTTCCCAGCATCTCTGCCAGAAATTCCTGGGTCAGGGGCAAACAGTCTGAATCGGTTATGTCGTGAACAATCAGCAGCCAGCGGGCCAGCCGCTCCTCAAGCCTATGCTGACGGTTGCAGGCGGCGGTTTGGGAAACGTAGGCAAACAAAGCCTGGGTGTAGAGCAGGAGGAGGCGCTGCAGCGTGCCGCCCCGGTCAAAGGTGTTTTTCAGCACGGTGTCAGGCAGCCGGTAGCCCGCACCGGGGATCTGGACGATGGCCTGACTGCTGGCGTACTGGCCGCCCCAGACAACAGGCAGCCCCACCATCCCTTCCCGACCGACCACGCCAATCTCGACGCTACCCCCCGTTTCCAGCCGCGCCACCAGGGAAACCATGGCTGAGTTGGGAAAGTAAACGGTCTGGATGCGATCGCCCGGTTCATAAAGCACTCGCCCCCGTGGCAGCTCAACCAGTTCCAGATGGGAGGCCAGTTCTCGGTATTCAGCTTCTGGTAACGCCGCCAGAATGCGATTGACCAGGGGCGACTGGTTCTGCAAGGGCGAGATGGAATCGTTCGCAGACATGACACGAAGTTGGGGGCACAACCTGACTCAGCTCAAATTAAATCTGAGCCGAAAACAATCATAGTTGTTTTTGTGCCAATTTCGAACCTCAAGCGCTTTATCGCCCTACGGGCTATGAGTGTGGAACCCCCGCGACGCGGGGGTTCCACACCTCTTGAATGTCCTAACGCGAAAGCGTAACGCCATATCGGAGGGTTTGCTCCGTTTCCCCATGCTCTTTTAGCAAGGCCGCCAAACGACGGCGCATCAGCAAACCGGGCTTGTCCGTCATCATGTGCTGCTCAAATTTGGCATCCAGGGGCACGTCGTAGTCCGTTGTTTCTAAAATGGCTTTGTCTTCCAGGGTCACCGCCCGGTCGAAAGCCACCGCATCCGCTGCTCTGGTTTCGGCTTCGGTGTCGTTACGCAGGCAAAACTGCACGATTTGGGAGGCCGAATCGCTGATGGGGGTGGCTGTGTTGACGATGATATGAACCAGACCATTGGGATAGTTGATGCGCAGCTTGCAGGTGAAGGGCATAAACCAGTCCATGTCGAGCGATCGCTGGGTTTGCGCCCCCACCATTTTCAGGTTCTTTTGCTGTAGCTCTGGATTCACGACCCCCAGCTTGGCGTTGACACACAGCCCATAATTGGTCTCCCGCAGCTCCATCTCGTCGGGGATGGGATGGTCGGTGCTGCCAAAGGTGGTGGTGTGGACAAAGGTGGGATGGGCCAGGTCAAACTCGTTCTCCATCACCCGCAGTCCGGCACAGTTCCAGGGTTCATAAAATTCGGGAATCAGACGAAACTGTCCGTCGTCCGCTTCTGGAATCGTAGGAATAGGTTGGATCGGGTCGCTGTCCAGACACACCCAGGCGTAGCCGTAGCGCTCCTGGCAGGGATAGGTGCTAATTCGATAGGTTCTGGGAATGGGGTCGTCTTCCCCCAACTGCGGCACCTTCAGGCATTGACCGCTGCCGTCAAACACCCAGCCGTGGTAGGGACAGACGATATGACCATCCTGAACGCTGCCCCTGGAAAGCTGGGCCGAGCGATGGCAGCAGCGATCGGCGGCGGCAACGGCACGGCCATCGGCATCCAGCCAGAGGACGATCTTTTGCCCCAGAAGCTGAAACGGCTGGGGCTGCTCCGCCAGCAGGGCCAGGGGCATGACGGGATACCAGAAGCGCTTGAGTACGGGCTGACGGGTGACAAGCATGAGCGACAATGCCCTCACGGCTGGTGTTGGAATGCTCCATCCTTAATACGCCATCCCCTGAAGGGAAACAGTGTCGAGAGACACAATTGAATTTTGGATTTTAGGAACCGCAACACAAATTCATCCCGGCGATCGCCGCGAAAACAGTCGAAAATAAAGGTTTTTGGCGAATTCCTTAATGGGGAAGGCGATATAGGTAATGGGGTTAACGGTGACAATGATATTGCGCACGTCCCGCTTAGCCAGGGCCACCACCATACGAGCTACCCAGCCCGGAGCCATGACGCCGTAGGGGTTGAGCTTGCTCTTGAACGGCCCCAGGATAATTTTGCGAATAACGCAGGGGGCATCGAGCCGCCGCAGGGTAAGCAGGTCGCCCAGCAGGCGTTTCGAAATTTCGTACAGAGGGCTGAGGGCGGGGCTGACTTCGGCTTCTGAAGTGTTGACCCACAGCTCTTTGGTGGCGCGATCGCTCGGCCCCGTTACCGTGCTGAAGAAAATCTCCGCCAGCCGCCAGGTGGAAAGGGCGTTGACCTCCAGGGAAGTTTGGATGCCCTGGGGAGTGCGATCGCCATACACGTTGGTGCCGTGGTTTAACACCAGAATATCGACGCTCTGGAGGCGATCGCGCAGCGCTTCCTCCTGGCCGACCTGCCACTGGATGACCTGGGTGGCGGCATCACAGGCAAAATTAGGGGAGGTGGTGAGGGCAATGGGCCTGGCTCCCTGGCGGGCCAGTTCTTGCAGGAGGGCCTGCCCCATGGCCCCCGACGCGCCCGTGATAGCGATGGTTTTGCCCTTCAGCGAGAGGCTGGTTCCCAGTAACTTGTCCACGATGGTAAAGTGTCCGGCAAAGTAGGCATTGGTTTCGTCGAAGTGGTGCCGCCAGTGGTAGGTGCGGTTCACTCGCCAGTTGGAAGGAACCTCCGTGAGCTGGCCCGGTTCGTGGGTGAGATCGGTCTGGGTGAGCCAGCCCTGCGATCGCAGCAGCGCCCCCCCCAGAAAGGCCAGGGAGTAGAGCACCCCCACCAGCACCGCCGCCTGGTGGCTCAGCATCCAGGTCAGCCCGGTTGCGCCAATCATCACCAGGGATTCGGGGGCGTCGTTATAGAGCTGCGCCTTGCGGTAGGCCGCATCGCTCACGATGGAAAAATCCCGGCGGTAAGCTTTGTGGTGCAGCAGGTGCAGCCGCTGGAGCGGTTGCCAATAGTGTCCCGCAATGTGGTAAACATCCCGCACCAGCTCAGCGGCAACGATGGAGCCAAACCCCAGTGCTATCAGCCACGCGACCCCCACTACCGCTGGCATCATGTCCAGAATCGCCACAAAATCCACACCCGCTCCATTCACGACGAAATAACCCGTTCTAAAAACTGTTCAAAAACTTGCTCAAAAAAATGCTGATGGCGATCGCCACCAGCAAAATAGTACCGCTTCCCAGCCCTCATCAAAGGCGGGACGAGGTGAATTACTTGAAAGCCTGGGATTTCTTAAGAAGCCATCGCGACTTCAACCATTTGCTGCAGTTCGCCGTTCTGGTACATCTCAATCATGACGTCAGAACCGCCCACAAACTCGCCGTTTACGTAAACCTGGGGAATGGTCGGCCAGTTAGAATACTCTTTAATGCCCTCACGAATATCATTATCCGCCAGTACATCAACCGTTTCGAAGGGAACCCCCAGCATGTTAAGGATTTGCACAACGTTGTTGGAAAATCCGCACTGGGGCATGAGCTTGTTGCCTTTCATAAAGACAACAATTTTGCTGCTGCTAATAATGCCTTTAATTCTTTCTTTCAGTTCTGGGGTCATGGTATGTCCTGAATCTTTCAAACACGTCCGAATCGCTAAGGCAGCCCCTGAACAGGGCAGCGCCCCTCATCTCCAAAGTCTAGAGCAAACAGGCTGGATTGGGGGAGACTTTAAGCATTTTTGCGAAAACATTCTTGCGAAAATCGAGCTAGCCTGCCGAGCTGTCTGCAATCAGGACTTTTGACTGGCCACCGCCCAGGTTTCGGGCGTGTAGGTTTGGAGGGACAGCGCGTGAATGTCGTTTGACGACATCGCCTGCTGTACAGCAGCATAAACCATCTGGTGCTGCTGAATCAGTCGTTTGCCCGCAAAAGCCGACGATATCACCACCACTTGAAAATGATCACCGCCTCCCGTCAAATCTTGCAGATGGATTTCCGCATCGGGAAGTCCCTCCTTAATCATTGCCTTGACCTGATCCGGGCTTACCATGTTGACCTCTGATTACTTGTGTCTAAATTAGTTGCTCAGGATTAATTACTCAGGGTTTCAGCGCCATCGGGGGAAGTGGACGAAGTTGACTCGCTATCCTGGCTGCCCCGTGGATAAGGAGAATCGACAAACCCCAACTCAAATAACTGGCGATAGGCTCGCTGCCCCAGGTCGCGGGTGGGCTGCTGGCTGCGGATGATTTGCACGAGCAGGGGCACCGCCAGATCGGGCTGATTTTGGGCGCGATGCACCAGGGCCAACTCATAGGTGGCCTGATCGCGCATCTGGGCGGTTTCGAGGGCAAGCTGCCGCTGGCTGTCGGCGATCCGGTTATCAATGCCTGCGAAGCTGGCGGCCAGCTCTTGATAGAAGTTAGAAATCTGGTTGAAAACCTGACGGGCTTCCTGGTATTTGTTGATGGCCAGGGAGTAGTTTTGTGTGGCTACGGCATCTCCTGCTTCCCGCATGAGGCGCTGGCCACCCTGGAGGCTAAGAATGCTGCCCCCCTGGGCCAGCGGGCGCAGGTCGTCATTGCTCTGTCCTGGGGAGGGTTCCTGCGGGTCAACCTGGGGAAACCCTTCAAGGCTGTCGTTCGGCAGAGTGGTGGGATCAGCCTCAAGGGATGACGGATTTTCGTCGGCGTCGGGAGTTTGGGCCTGAACCGCTGCACCAGTAGATATCGTCGTCGCGATCGCGATCGCCCCCGCCATTGCCAAGAAACGATTGGCTGAAACCGTGTTAAATGCTTTAACAGATACCATGAAGTGCTCTTCTGTACGTGCGTTTATCAACGTGGGAACCGAACTGACTCAATATTGCGCTATCTTACCATTGCCGACCGATGCCCGTACGGTTTTTATCAGGATTTTGGGGATCATCGGCCTGTCTGGCTTCAAGCCAATATCTAAGGCCAGTGGGTATCAACTCAAGGCAGGAAACTTTGCCAAGAATAGAATTCAGGAGTCAGAAGCCAGAAGTCAGCTCCCTCTTGAATTCTGGCTCCTGGATTCTGGCTCCCTATCCAACCAGGATTTCCCGGCTTAGCATGGATACCCATAGATTCTTCCAATACTCGCTATTCAAATCCGCAAGGAAACGGGTTCCCGCTTAAAGCGGGACAAGATTAGCGGGAAAGTGGGGCGCGCCGCGCCCCACTTTCCCGCCTTAAGTTGATACTCCCGCAAGGAAACAATCATGACCCGCGATCGCCCCGCACCCCTTCCCCCAGAGGCCATCCGCCAAATTTTAGAAACGCCCGTGACGGAGGAGGGGCTGGTGCTGCAGCGTGGCGGCGAAGCGCTCCCCCTGCACAAAGTGGGCGATCGCTTCACGGTCAGCTTCAACAATGCCCAGCCGATTGCGCCCCTGCTCCAGCGGGCTACCCAGTCGATTCAGGGCGAAACTGCCCAGGTAATACCAGGGCTACCCCTGGCGGAGCTGCAGGTGGAAACCCAGCGGCTCGATGCCGCCATGCAAACCCTCCGGAATGACCCCACGGTGGCCTACGCCAGCCACGTTTACCGGCTAGAAGACAGCCCTGATATGCCCCTTTATCTGACGGATCGGCTGACGGTGCAGTTTGCCCACAGGATAACGGCAGCAGAACTGGAGGCGATCGCCACCACGGCCCATCTCCAGATGCTTCAGGAGGTTGAGGGCGTCCCCCACGCCTATGTGTTTCGGGTAATGCCGGGGGCGATCGCCAACCCCATTAAGCTAGCCAACCGCCTGATGGAGCTACCGGAGGTGCTCACAGCGGAGCCAGACATTGTCGTCACCGCCCAACCGTTCTACCGGCCCACGGATTCTCTTTACCCACAGCAGTGGTATCTCCAACATGATGGCGGCCTGGACCTGGCAGCGGGTGCCCATATCTCCGTCGAAGCCGCCTGGGATGTGACGCGGGGCAGTCGAGCCATTGTGGTGGCCGTAATTGACGACGCCTTTGACCTTAATCACCCCGATTTTCAGGGGCTGGGAAAGATCGTGGCTCCCACCGATTTGCGGGGTGCTGATGCCCTGCCGCTGCCGGAGGCTCCTGCGGAGAACCACGGGACGGCGGTGGCGGGGGTGGCGATCGCCGCCGAGAACGGGCAGGGCATTGTGGGGGTAGCTCCCGGATGCGCCTTCATGCCCATCCGCTACACAGGCATGATCAACGACGACACCATCGCCAACCTCTTCAAAACTGCCGTTGATGCCGGGGCCGACGTGATTTCCTGTAGCTGGGGGGCGGTGGGTAATTACTTTCCCCTGTCTCTGCGCCAGCGGGCAGCGATCGCCCAGGCCGCCACCCAGGGTCGCAACGGCAGGGGGTGCGTCGTCGTCTTCGCTGCAGGCAATGCCAACCGCCCGGTGAATGCCACGGTTAACGAGGGGGGCTGGCCCGACAACCTTTTCCGGGGGCCTACCCGCTGGCTGAATGGGTTTGCTGTTCACCCGGATGTGATTGCCGTTTCGGCCTGCACCAGCCTCAACAAAAAATCGGCCTATAGCAACTGGGGGGCCGAGATTTCCGTGACCGCCCCCAGCAATAATGCCGTTCCGGGGGTGTTCATCCCTGGACGGGGCTACCTGGCTACTGCGCCTGCAATTCAGTCTCAACTACCGGGGCGGGGGGTGTTGACCAGCGATCGCCTCGCTGAGTTGGGCTATGCCAGGGGCAGCTTTACCGACAGCTTTGGCGGCACGTCGAGCGCCTGTCCGGTGGTGGCAGGGGTGGCAGCCCTGGTGCTGTCGGCCAATCCTGACCTGACGGCAATAGATGTGCGGCAAATTTTGGAAACCACCGCCGACAAAATTGTCGACCAGGCTCCCGACCCCCAGCTCGGTCTGCGGCGGGGCAGCTACGACGTGAACGGCCACTCGGAATGGTTTGGCTATGGCCGGGTAAACGCCCAGCGGGCGGTGGAGGCGGCCCAGAAGCGGCTGATGGTTTTCCCAGCCCCATCGGCATGGATTGAGCGCACCCATGACCAACAGCTCGCCATTCCTGACGACCACCTCCGGGGGGTGCGGAGCGTATTGCAAGTTGCTGAGGCGGGGCTGCTGCGCGACATTCAGGTTGATGTAGAAATTGAACACCCATTTCTCGGAGATCTGGAGGTGGTGTTGCGATCGCCCCTCGACCAGGCCGTCAAGCTTCAGGGGCGCACCCTGGGGCGACAGACCCATCTGGCGACAACTTATACGCCACAGACCGCTTCTGGCCTGCGGCAGTTCCTTAACCAGCCCATCAACGGCATCTGGCAGCTTCAGATCACCGATCACGTCCCTGGTGACACCGGGCGTCTCCTGCGGTGGCGTCTCCGTCTGGGGCGTTAGATTGGGCAACCCTTCTTCAAACCAGAGGTAGAGCGATCGCCCCGTGATTTTCTTGTATAACGAAAATGTAACGGAATTCTATTGTCAAGACCTTCAAGTTTGTAACATAATCTCTACCAAGACTGTGAAGCCTTTAGAAAGCAGGTGCTCATATCGTTAAAGATTGAGAAAAGATTCCTGCAGTAAGATCTAGGCAAAACCTCCAGGGTCTCGAATCAGGCTGAATTGAGCATTTTACAAAAAGTTTGCAGGCTGGGTGTAACTACCAACTCCCGCTAGTGGAATCAGGGATAATTGTCTTAGTGAGGAGAACTCTCCCTGTTCAGAGGGTCATACCTAGAGGGAAAGTGTAACGCAGCTTTTCAGGGTCATCTACACAATCTTGACAAACAATTTTGACAAACAATCGTGACAAATCGATCTGGATTCAACTTGCCTCAGCTACCCAGGCTTGGTGATCTAGACATCGACCCCGGTGGTACCTGGACGAGGCCAACCGGATTTCTGTTTTCCGGATTTTGTCGCTGACCAGGTCTCTGTCCTCTGGTGACGCTTTTACCCATAGCCTGCTCGCTGTTGAGCGAGTATACGGTCGGCTATTTATCACGATTTTCAGAATGATCTGGATCTGTCCTGCGAGGGTCTGGATCTACTAAATAGCTTTAATCGCTAATCGACAGCTTCGTCTGATGATTCAGCACAGCTCCAGCCTTAGATGGAATGGCAGCTATCTGTTGTTCTCAAAAATTCGACCGATGACGCTGCGGGGTGCTCTCAAGCTTATCTTGCCCGTATCAGGGTCTTCGGACAGGTTGCATGGAGGGTGTCGTCAGTGAGCAGCAGTCCAGCAAACGCTAAGGAGTAGTGTGATGACTCGTTCCCTAAATCGGTCTCTGAGCAGTCGCTCGTCGAGGGCAGCAACCCAGCCGTCTACAACGGTGGTTGATGTTAATGACGCCCAGGGTGCTTACGGGTTTCCGTTTTCCCTATTTGACGCCTCAGCCGCTGACCTGGCCCACACCAAGCAGGCCCACATTCAGCTTGACCTGGAGGGGCTGCAGTGTTTTGAAGTGGTACATCAGCAGTATCAACAGTTGGGCGTGGTGTTTACCAATGCGATCGCCCTCCGGCCCTCCAATCCCGCATTTCCGCCCCATTCTGGCCACATGGTGCTCATGGGTGCACCCAAAAACGGTTTCCTGGAAGCAATCTTTACAAAACCGACCTCATTTGTAAGTGCTTGTATAACCGGCTCGCGGCGCACCGTTGTCAGCGCCTTTGACCACAGCGGTAAGCTGGTAGAGACGGTGCAAACCCACGGTGCCAATCTAGCCAGTCCCGACGATCCAGGCAACGCCAACCTGCCCCTTAGCCTCACGGCACCCGATATTCACCGGGTTATGTTTCAGTGCCTGGGGGGGCAATTTACGCTGGATAATTTCAGCTTTGTGGTTGACCTGACTGCCTAGTAGGTCATTTGCTTTGCTCCGAGCCATTGCGCCCTTACCCCAAACCCCTCTTCATAGCGTAAGTACATGGCCATAAATAAAGCTGGGGGGTACACTCCACTGGCTTCATTTATGGCTACCTACTTAATAAGATGAATTCTGATGGCGACTCGATGGCCGCCAGTGTGATCATTTAATGGCGTTCGCTAGATGATATACTGACAGCTAGCCTAACAAACTTTTAAGGGCGTATTGTAAG
This sequence comes from Synechococcales cyanobacterium, assembly GCA_035285585.1. Taxonomy (GTDB): domain Bacteria; phylum Cyanobacteriota; class Cyanobacteriia; order CAKZMO01; family CAKZMO01; genus JAYKGU01. The sequence continues at coordinate 8,915 of JAYKGU010000106.1, read as the reverse complement.
AATTGAGTTCGTCTGGAATCAATCTGTTAGCGACGAAATTTTAGGAGGAAACCTATGGCGCTCGTACCGATGCGGTTGCTGCTCGATCACGCAGCCGAAAATGGCTATGGCATCCCTGCTTACAATGTCAACAATATGGAGCAGATCATTGCCATCATGCAGGCTGCAGACGAGACGAACAGTCCCGTCATCCTGCAAGCTTCCCGTGGTGCTCGTAAATATGCTGGTGAAAACTTCCTTCGCCACCTGGTAGTGGCGGCAGTAGAAAGCTATCCCCACATCCCTATCGCCATGCACCAAGACCATGGCAACAGCCCCGCAACTTGCTACTCGGCAATTCGCAACGGGTTTACCAGCGTCATGATGGATGGCTCCCTGGAAGCTGATGCCAAAACCCCTGCTAGCTTCGAATACAACGTTAGCGTCACGGCTGAAGTGGTAAAAGTAGCCCACTCCATTGGCGTCAGCGTTGAGGGCGAGCTGGGTTGCCTCGGTTCTCTGGAAACCATGAAGGGCGACAAAGAAGACGGTCATGGTGCAGAGGGCACCCTCACCCGTGAGCAACTGCTGACCGACCCCGACGAAGCCGTTGAGTTTGTTGAGCGCACCCAGGTAGACGCTCTGGCGGTGGCCATTGGCACCAGCCACGGAGCTTACAAGTTCACCCGCAAGCCTACTGGCGAAATCCTGGCCATCAGCCGGATTGAGGAAATCCACTCCCGTCTGCCCAACACCCACATCGTGATGCATGGCTCTTCCTCCGTGCCCCAGGAGTGGCTCGACATGATCAACCAGTATGGCGGTCAAATTCCTGAAACCTACGGTGTGCCCATCGAAGAAATTCAAAAAGGCATCAAGAGCGGCGTTCGCAAGGTGAACATCGACACTGATAACCGTCTGGCGATCACGGCAGCGTTCCGGGAAGCGGCAGCGAAGGATCCGTCCAACTTCGACCCCCGTCACTTCCTGAAGCCTTCGATCACGTACATGCAAAAGGTTTGTGCTGAGCGCTATGACGCTTTTGGCACTGCTGGCAACGCCACCAAGATCAAGCAAGAGCCGCTGGAAGTGTACGCGGCTAAGTACGAGAAAGGTGAACTGGCTGCTAACGCGAAGAAAGCGGTTGCAGTTTAGTCACAGACCTTAAATCTAGTCCTTTGAGCCAGTTTGGATAGGTCAAGGGGGGCGATCGCTCCCCTATTTTTATGCCTTCTTGGCAGCGACATCAGGAAATGTGAACTGCTAAAATGTTTTTGTATTAAATATATTTTTGTAAAGCTTTTGCTGGTTAACGGCTATGGGTGAGGTAATGGCAATCTCCGCAATTGGAACGGCTCCGACGATCGCCCCCGACCGGTCGAGTCAGGTTACCCGCAAGCAATATCCAAACTACAAAATTATTGTGTTGAACGACGACTTCAACACCTTCCAGCATGTTGCTACTTGCCTGATGAAGTATATTCCAGGGATGTCGGAGAACCACGCCTGGGAGTTGACCCACCAGGTTCACAACGAGGGGCAGGCGACGGTGTGGGTCGGGCCGCTGGAGCAGGCTGAGCTTTACCACGTCCAACTGAGCCGGGCCGGTCTGACGATGGCTCCCCTCGAAAAAGCCTAAGCCTGGATTGAACCAAGGAAACCCTATGGGAACTTCTGAGCAAGGCCGACTCGTCTGGAATCACTCCACCCACCTCCCTGGCTTGATTCCCATTTTGGAGCGTCTGGTTACTTACACCGGCATTCGCACCGTGACGCCCGCAGCGCTCTCGACGACCCGCTCGAATGCGCCTCAGCTTAAAATTAAGGTTTCAGTGCCTGTCTGTGGCGGCTTTAAGCTCATTGCTCGCAAGGGAAAAACCACCCAGGAAGTTTTTATTATCACCGATTTATCCAAGGCAGAGCTGGAAGGGGCGATCGCCTCTGCTATGCAAAAGGCATAAGTAGAACTGCATTGAAAAAGGAAGGTTAGAAAACCAGGGCGCTCCCCCGGTTTTCTAACATGAATTTAATTGTGCTGACCTACTTACTCGTAATCAGGGTCGGCTTGTTTGAGCCTGCTCCATGCGACGAAAATCGCGCTTTACCTCCTGCCAGAGCGCTCGAGTGTGGGGATCGGTGCGCAGGGCCTTTTTGAGGTAAATGCGGGCTTTGGTAAACTGCCGCTGTTGCACAAGATGACGCGCCCAGCGCTGGTAGGTAATAGCCTGCCACTGGCGAATTTCTAGATCGGTGGGGATGCGCTGGGCCAGCCCTTCAATGAGGGCGATCGCCATGGGGAAGCGCCCATCCTTTAGGAGCTGCTGCAGGCGGTCATAGGACTGACGCTTCAGGCGATTGTCTTGCTCCGACAAGTTCGGGTTTTCGATGACTGTGGGTGGCTTGCGCGTCACTTGTACTTTGGGGGGCATCCTGGAAGAGGCCGCCGTCGAAGGCTCTGCATTGGCTGGCGGAGCTTTCGTAGGTGGAGGGGGTGATGGAGGAGGAACCTGACCGCCGCCTGCTGCCGTTAGGGATCTGAGCAGCGCCTGATAGGCCTCTGTCAATTGGATAAACTTCTCCTGGGCGTGCTGTTCGGGATTCACGTCTGGATGATACTGCCGTGCCAGACGGCGATAGGACGCTTTAATCTCCTCGAACGACGCGCCAGCACTCAGTCCCAGCAATTGGTAACAGTTGGCGAGGTTCATTCAAAAAAAAATTGGCAGAATCTGTCAAAATTCTGCCACTAGTAAAATTGATTGCGCAATGCCTAACGAAAAGAATGCTAGACGGTCGGCTCTTCGATCACCTTGTCAATGAGGCCGTACGCCTGGGCCTCTTCGGCAGACATGAAGTAGTCGCGATCGGTGTCTTTCTCGATTTGCTCGATAGATTTACCCGTGTGCTGGGCCATCAGGGCGTTCAGATCCCGCCGGACGCGTAAAATTTGGCGAGCCTCAATTTCGATGTCGGTGGCCTGCCGTCGACCCACGCCGCCCAGGGGCTGGTGGATCATGATCCGGGCATGGGGCAGGGCCAGGCGCTTGCCTTTGGTACCAGCGGTGAGCAAAAATGCCCCCATGGAGGCGGCCAGACCCACGCAGATGGTTACCACGTCGGACTTGATGTGCTGCATGGTGTCGTAAATGGCCATGCCTGCGGTGACCGAACCACCGGGAGAATTGATGTACAGGTAGATGGGCTTACTGGGATCTTCGGAATCGAGGTAGAGCATGTAGGCGACAATGGCGTTGGCGATCGCGTCATCAACCTCTTCCGCTAAGAAAATAATCCGTTCCCGAAACAGTCGCTCGTAGATGCTAATCCACTGTTCGTAGGGACTGCCAGGGAGGCGATAGGGAACGCTGGGAACACCAATAGGCATAGGTCAGTACGGGGTAGGTGGACAGGTCAGGGAAAAGGTGAAAAACCGCTTTGGCGTGTGCCAGGAGCGGTCAGTTTAGACAATTAGACAACGGCGGCGTTGACAGCGGTCAGCCCCTTTGGGCTTTCTAAGACCCGATCAATAATGCCGTAGTCTTTAGCTTCCTGGGGAGACATGTAGAAGACCCGGTTCATGTCAGCAGCCAGGGTTTCAACAGACTTGCCGGTATTTTCTGACAGGATTTGCAGAATAGTCGAGTGTTTAGTCAGCACTTCTCGGGCGTTGATTTCGATGTCAGTGGCCTGACCACGGGTCCCAGAGGTGGGGTTATTGAAGGCGATCGAGGCGTTGGGCAGGCTGACTCGCTTTCCCTTTGTGCCACAGGCCAGTAGCATCACCGCCATACCCGCTGCCTGCCCCAAACAGATGGTGGCCACCTCGGATTTGATGTGCTGCATGGTGTCGTAGATGGCCAGCCCAGCCAGCACTGAGGTCATCCCGGCCACCGCCGAAGCCATACCCGCCTCTACCGGATCGCCCAGGGAGTTGATATAGAGATTGATAGGTTTGGTGTTGTCGTCAGCATCCAGATACAGCAGCGCTGAAATGATCGAGTTGGCCAGCCCTTCGGAGAGAGGGCGGTTCAGGAAAATGATGCGCTCCTGGCTGAGGCGGGTGTAGATATTGACCCACTGCCACTGCTGGCTGCCGGGGATGTTGTAAGGGACGCGTAAGATGCCATCAACAGACATAGAAGTTACTTAGGGCTTGTGTAGGTTCTCTTGTTTTAGGTCAGAGCTGGTATCTGCTTGGGCAGCTCTTTGGCGCTTTCCAGTACCCGGTCGATGATGCCGTAGTCTTTGGCTTCCTGGGGCGTCATGTAGAACATCCGATCGGTGTCTTTCGAGAGCTTTTCAGGGGGTTGCCCGGTGTTTTTGGAGAGAATGTCGAGCATGGCCTGACGGTTGGAGAGCACCTCTTTGGCACGAATTTGGATGTCGGTGGCTTGCCCCTGTGCGCCGGTGCGGGGTTGGTTGAGCACAATGGTGGCGTGGGGAAGGCTGGCCCGGAAGCCCTTGGTGCCAGCAGCCAGAATCATCGCGGCGGTGCCCATGGCCTGCCCGATGCAGATGGTATGCACAGGGGGTTTGATATAGCTCATCGTGTCACAAATGGCGAAGGCTTCGGTTTCGTAGCCAACGGCATCGCCGGTGTACCAGGAAGTGCCTGTGGAATTGATATAGAAGAAAATCGGCTTCTCGGAGTCGTCAAATTGCAGGTAGAGGAGCTGGGCGATGATGAGCTTGGTGACATCCACGCCGAGCTGACGCTTGGCGTCATCGGAGGAAAACAGTGGCAGCCCCAGATAGACGATCCGCTCTTTGAGCAGCAGCGATGGCAGATCGGGTGGGGGAGTGCGGTAGTATGCATCTCCGCCGTAGTAGGGGGATTGAACAGCCTTAATCGGTGAACTCATAATCAGAATGGCCTGCAATTATGGCGATACCTTCATATAGTAGCGTGCTCCAGAATCCGATGAGGGACGGCTTTCTCACCAGTGGCGTCGCAGCAGTTTAAAACCGATGTTGTTAAACCGATGTTGTTAAACCGATGTTGTTAAACCAATATTTAGATCAAGGTGGCGATCGCCCTCCTTCCAGTCATCATAGACATGTCTCCCCTGACGACTCTCCCTTGACTGCCGGGTTCATCACCGTTATCTTCAACGCCGAGGAACACCAAATCCCATGAAAGTCGGTTTACAAGCAGCCCTCAACGATGCCAATTTAGACGCCCTCCAGCCCAGCAGCCAGCGCCAGCTAGCGATTTCCATCTCTGCGATCGCCGAATTGGCCAGCCGCACGGCTCCCCTCAACCTCTGCCTCATCCTCGACCGCAGTGGTTCCATGCAGGGGCGATCGCTGGAGACGGTCAAGCAGGCGGCCAGCCGCATCATTGACAGCCTTTCACCGGGCGATCGCATTTCCATCGTCACCTTTGACCATGAAGCCAGAGTAGTCGTTCCTAACCAGGCCATCGAGAATCCGGCGGCGCTCAAGGTGGAAATTAACAAGCTACAGGCCAACGGAGGAACGGCCATCGACGAAGGCATGCGGCTGGGTATCGAGGAAATGGCCAAGGGCAAGCAGGAAAGCATTTCCCAGGCTTTTTTGCTCACCGATGGCGAAAATGAACACGGAGACAATGCCCGCTGCCTGAAGCTGGCGGAGCTGGCAGCGAGCTACAACCTCACCCTTAATGCCCTGGGGTTTGGCGACCACTGGAATCAGGACGTGCTGGAGGCGATCGCCGATGCTGGTGGGGGCACCCTGTCTTACATCGAAACCCCAGATACTGCCGTTAGCGAATTCAGCCGTCTCTTTACCCGCGTCCAGTCCATCGCCCTGACCAATGCTTACCTGCTGCTAGATCTAGCCCCCGGCGTCCGGCTGGCAGAACTCAAGCCCATTGCCCAGGTTATGCCCGACACCATTGAGCTGCCCGTGATGCAGGAGGGCGCTCAGTCCATTGTCCGGCTGGGAGATTTAATGGTGGACGCTCCCCGCGTGGTGCTGGCCAACCTCTATGTGGGGCAGTTGTCGGCAGGGCCGCAAACCATTGCCCGCCTGCAAATTCGCTACGACAACCCGGCCACCAACGAGGAGGATCTGTTGTCCGATAAAATTCCCGTAGATGCCAACGTTTTGCAAGTCTTCCAACCAGCGGTGAATGACCAGGTGCAGCACCACGTACTGACGCTAGCCAAATATCGCCAGACCCAAATTGCTGAAACTAAACTCAAGGAGGGCGATCGCGCTGGAGCGGCTACCATGCTGCAAACGGCGGCCAAAACGGCGCTGCAAATGGGTGATCAAATGGCAGCTACGGTGCTGCAAACCACGGCGACGCGGCTGCAGGCGGGGGAAACGTTGACCGAAACCGACCGGAAGAAGACCCGCATTGCCTCCAAGACAGTGCTGCAGGACAGTGAACCCATCTAACCAGGCAGGTTTACCAACACTCCCTCGTTTCTCAGGACGAGGCCGCAGTCAAGAAGGTGATAATGCGATCGAACTGAAACTCCCGATTCCACTCGCGTAGCACGGTTGCCAGGTCGGAGTTCTGGTTAGGGATCTCGTCTAGCAGGTAAGCAATCTGTAGATCTGAGCCTTTCAGGGCAGCCCAGTGCAGGGCATCGACCCAATCGGCAGCCATCTGGCTGAGGGACAGACGCAAAGATTCCTGGGTAGACGGAGGAATCTGCCCAAATGTGGGTAAGGGGACAGCAGGGGCCGTGGTTCCAGGGGTGGGGGTTGCTTCGCCCTCATAGCGATATTTAATCCCCAGGTGGGAGGCGAGTTTCTCAAGCAGGACTGGCTCGTGGATAGGTTTGGGAATAAAGTCGTCACAGCCTGCTGCCAGCACCGTGACGCGATCTTCTTCGAAAGCGCTGGCCGTAAAGGCAATGATTTTTGTGCGCCGAGTGGGAAATGGCAGCGTTTCATCGGTTGCCCCACCTGAACGGCCAAAGCAAGCGTGCTCAGGATAGAGAAATGGCCCTGCTGCCTGCTCCAGCTCGCGAATGCGTCGCGTGGCGGCATAGCCATCCAGAACGGGCATCCGCATATCCATCAAAATCAGGTCGGGCTTCCAGGCTTGCCAGAAGGCGATCGCATCGGCACCATGTTCGGCCTCGTAGACCTCAAGCCCCACGCGGCTAAGCAACCGGGACAGCAGCTGACGATTCTCCCACTGGTCTTCCACAATCAAAATCCGCCAATTGGGTTGGTGGGGAGCCAGACCCACAACCCGGCGACTGGGAACCTGAATCGCCGTATCTGCTTCGGTGGCAGGCCACGCCTGGATGGTGAAGCGAAATGTGCTGCCCTGACCTGGGTTGCTCTCTACTGTGATGCACCCGCCCATCAGCTCAATGAACTTCTGGCTGATTACCAGCCCCAGCCCCGTCCCCTCTTGAGACTGCCGTCCGGCCTTAGTTTGCATAAAGGGCCGGAAGAGGCGAGCCATTTCTTCAGGGGCAATCCCCATACCGGTATCTTCGATATCGAATTGGAGGGTAAGGGGAGCAGAGGCGCTATCGACAGCGGGAAGCGATCGCCGAGCAGGCTCACCGCTGGCCCCTGGTTCCTCGCTATGGTCTGACTCGACCTGCTTTACTCGCAGCACCACACGCCCCTGAGCCGTAAATTTTATGGCGTTGCCGACCAGGTTGAGCAGCACCTGCCGCAGCTTGTTGGCATCGGTGATGACGTGTTGGGGGATGTCGGGCGATCGCTCAAACACCAGGTCTAGCTGTTTTTCTTTCGCTTTGAGGCCCAGCATGTCTTCCAAAATGTTCAGCAACTGGTAGAAGTCAAAACAGGTTTCGTGGAGCCTGGTGCGTCCAGCTTCGATTTTGGACATCTCCAGCACATCATTGATGAGATTCAGCAGGTGCTGGCCGCAGCGGCTGATAATCTCCAGATATTCCTGATGGTCGGGGTAGCGGGTGGCGTCGTGGGTCATGAGCTGGGTAAACCCCAGGATGGCGTTGAGGGGCGTCCGCAGCTCGTGGCTCATATTGGCCAGAAATTCGCTCTTGGCGCGATTAGCCGCTTCTGCTGCATCTCTGGCCTTTTCCAGCTCAATGGACTGTCGCTTGGTTTTGGCCAGCAGCTCAGCCTGCTGTAGGGCAATGCCCAACTGGCTACTGACGTGATTGGCCAGGTTGATGTCGGCAATGCTCCAGGTGCGGGGGCCGCCATTGTGATAGCTGGCCAGCAGTCCCCACAGGCGTTCGCCCTTAAAGATGGGAACCGTGAGATAGGCACGGGCCTGAAACGACTCTAGAAGGCGGATGTAACAGTCGGAAAAGCCTTCTGTGTAAATATCCTGCACCGCACTAAAGGTGCGCTCCTTGCGGTTGAAGTATCCCCCCTGGGTTGACTGCAGATAGGTATCGTCGATCAGAACGGGGGAAGTGCTCCAGTTTTTGACGACGCAGCGATCGCTCTCAAACGCCCCTCCGCTGATGGCCTGCTGTAGATGTTGTGCAAGCAGGGGCTGCCAGCCAGAGGCAACCGCCTCCGCCACAAAGGTGCCGCTCCAGTTGTGGCTGAACTGATAGATGGTGACGCGATCGCAGTCCAAAAGATGGCGCAATTCCTGGGTGGTGGTTTTAAAGATCTCCTCAATTTCCAGCGTCTGGCGCATTTGTTCCACCACAGTCCGCACCGCTCGCTCGCGATTGACCCCGTCCCGCAGAGCCTGCTCTACCTGCTGCCGCTCGTGATGAAGCGACAGGGCCGATGCCGCCGCATTGAGCAGGCTGATTTCTGAAGGTGCCCAGGTGTGTAGCTGGGAATGGTGGGCAAAGGCAATAAACCCACCCAGTTCCTCAAACACAACCAGGGGCAGCACCAGTAGCGATCGCACCCCGCGCGCCGCCAGCCCTGGCTGCTCAGCGGCAGGAAATTCAGGCACCACCCCGTGGATGGGGTTTCCTGCCATCAGGCTATTGTGCCACCGGGGGAAAGCTTCCACCAGGGAC